>NZ_JBSRDC010000024.1:0-145654 GCF_055145285.1 Salinivirga sp.
ATACCATTTATATCCATTGAACATTCACCCCTGCGCTGGCCCGCCAATTTGGTCTGGCCAACCCGCCTTGGGTCTTGTCGTTGATCAGCAGTAAAACGTTTGCCAGCTAGCCGCATGAAGAAAAATGTGTTAAGAAAATCTACTTGTTATGGTGTCAAAGTTTGCGCTGTTTGAGCTCCGATTTTTTCTAAAAAATCGGAGTGAGTTCGTAAACTTTAGCCATAACGAGTGGATTTTTAGCATTTTTCTGTAAGCGGCGGGGTTTTTTTGCCTACTTTTTTTGACCTGAAGCAAAAAAAGTAGGGTTATGCCAAAATTGGGTGCCCCACTGCACAAAACAGGAGCCCATGACTAAAGGGAATAACCCAAAAATGAAGAGCCCGCCGGCTTGAGGCGAAGTGTAAAAAAGTAAATAAATAATATGCCGAATACTGACATAAAAATGGCGCATACCCGTTAGCATATGCGCCAATATTTTCTCTTAAATAAGATTTATCTTAAAATATCTTTTTCAATACCCATGCGAATGCGTGTATGGTCCACATCGTAGTCCATAATCATATCGCCGGTTTTATATAACTTGACAGCATTCAGGTCGTACCAAATGATGCTTTTCCCGATGCTAACTCCGCCGAGCACATCTATCTGGCTGTTTCCTGAATTGTAAGCCGATACTTTAAAACGTGCATTGTTGTTTACTTTCAGCGTTTTAAAAGATACTTCGCCCTGATTATCGGTTTTGATGGTTACAATACCCTCAGAATTTTTAATAAACTGTATGCGACCAATACTTTTATAAATGTGCGGAGAACGTTTCTTAAACTCCGGGTTGTATTTATCGAGCGTGCGCTGAGCTTCCTCTCCCGGTAGCGCAATACTACTGTTGTTCAACAATTTAATTACGGCAAACAAACCTGCTATGGCCGGATTGTAGTCTTTTTCGAGCAGCTTGCTGTTCTCCTCAATGAGCACTTCCGGTGCAGAAAATGAAGCACCAGCATCGTATGATGCGGTTTGCACTGCCAAACCTGCTACTTCATAAGGTGCACCAGTAACGTAAATATTACCTTCTTCGTTTATGGCTAACCCAAAGTTCTGGAAATGCTCTGCCTCTTTAAAAATTTGGTTGCCAACCTGGTCTCCATCATATTCGAATTCGCTGGTAAACATAAACCCACGCTGTAAACCAATCTCTTCCAAGCCAACCTGCTGAGCCCAGACCAAATCGCCATTGGGCTTTAACCGTGCCAGCAGCACATCCGGCATTTCTTTGGCTTTTAAATATTTGTAACCAAAATTAAAGCTTTCGTCAAATGAGCCGGTAACAATAACGTCACCATTGGGTGCCTGCACTACTCCATAACCTGTTTCTGTTCCCTCGCCACCAAAGCTTTGAGCCCAATGTATGTTTAGGTCTTTATCGACCTTTAGCACAAACATATCTCTGCTGCCTTCTTCGGAATTTAACTCGTAACGGCCAAACTTCAACTTGCCTGAGAAATAACCGGTAAGATAAATATTTCCATCCTCATCGGT
Source organism: Salinivirga sp. (assembly GCF_055145285.1). Classification (NCBI taxonomy): domain Bacteria; kingdom Pseudomonadati; phylum Bacteroidota; class Bacteroidia; order Bacteroidales; family Salinivirgaceae; genus Salinivirga; species Salinivirga sp. The sequence goes on from NZ_JBSRDC010000024.1 coordinate 1,537, forward strand.
GATAATATCTCCGGTGTTATTTCCGCGGTAGCCACCCATGTCCATCACTATACTCCATATCTCACGCTCAGCATAAGCTTCGTTTAATTTGTTGCGCAACTGGAATATTTCAGCTGGTGTGCCGGCATACTGAGGCATGGTCATACCAATAGGTGCATTAATGTATGTGGGGTCGCAAATGGTGTATTCTTCACCGTTATAATTAATATACTGCCCATCAATATCCTCATTAAAATTTACAGCAGTGGCCATGTGACCTGAATATCCAACACCTACGACATCAAGTTGCATCAACTCTTTTACCAGGTATGCAAAAAGCACTGAGCGGTCTTCGCAGTCGGAATATGGGTAATTGAAAAGCTCATCGGCAAAAAAGAATTTCTCTTTACCAAATTGCTCCTGATCTGTTTTATAATCGAAAGCTGTTTGTACGAAACGCAGTAAAATTGAAGCTGCCTCTTTTTCCGATTTATCTGCAATAATTGGCTGCAGACCTTCTTTAAGCGATTGTTTTGTATTGCCCGAAACTGTAGCATCGAAATATACCGTGGCATCTGACAATGGAAAGTCCTCGTAATAATCGATCACGTTTTTATTGAATTTTACATCAAACTCATAGGGTTCACCGATGTAGGTGAAAGTAACTTTTTTAGTTGCTTCCTTTACATCTGTGTTCAAAGGCCGATCAATATTCAGATCAAAAATCTTTGTTGCTTCCGGGAAGTCTTTATCATAGGTGAGCACATTGGCCCGGTCGCCATTGATCAGGTAATATTTAATGCCATCGAAAGTGAAGAAGGGCACATCATAAATATTGTTTGCCGCGGGAATCAACAAGTATAGGTTATCGCCTTTGTATGCAATTCTGGTGCGGTAGTTAGATTTAATCAAAAGGAACCATTGTAAGAACACAGCTCCTGCATCATCGCCGGCAATTTGTTCACTAGCCTTTTTTAAGAGCAGGTAATACCCCCAGTCATTGAGGTTCATCTCATTGCTGGTGGTCATTAATTGCTCAAGCAGATGATTGTAGTTAGTTTTTGACATTTCCCCGTATTTTTGAGAAATTACCTGCTCTGAGATATTATCGGGAAAATCGTTTAAAAAACTGCGATCGTAGTCCATTGAAATATCTGTTCCATAAAAGTCAAAGTACTGGCTCGAGGTGGCAAAATCCTTTGGGGCGGTTTTTTGCAATAAGGGTTTTTCTACCTCTGCAGGCTTTTTCTGCAGCTGCTTAACCTCTTTAAATTCCACAGACTTTTCTTCAGCCTCGGCATTATCGTCAGCTTTGGGCATTTCTTCGGGTTTGGGGCCTATATCAGGTTGCGATTCCTTGTATAGTTCAAACTCTTTGAATTTTTTCTCGAGATAATCCTGCCATTCTTTGTCAAGTTTCTCGATATATTTGTCCATTTGTTCAGCATACTTTGCAAGCAACTCGTCCTGCTGCTTAAAATATTGCTGTTCGCGTTTCTCCTGCTGCTCCTTATACGCTTCCCAATCCTCATCTACCTGGGCAACAGCTACAGATGCGATTAATAAAATAATTATGATCCCTGCAATACTTTTCATGATACTATGATTTTTATTCTACAAAAAGCAAAAATGCTCAACGCAATTTAATACTTATTGCATAAGTAAACGGAATAAAAAGCGGTTTTTTAATTTCGTTAACAGAAAAATTAATTGGTAGGTAAGAGATAGCTGTAAGAATTAATGTGGATTTGCAAATTAGCCTGTAATATCCCCTTGCGCCGTCTTAACTTTGGTGAGCTCGTAAGTTCAATATAAATATCTACCAGAATGTCGCAATTGACGATGGCTTATTAATTTTTGAAAGCACCGTTGGTTATTGAGCGTAGTAGAAATACAGTTGCAGAATTATGGTAAAAGACACGATAGTGAACAAATTAAGTGCCGTCAGGTGTGATATTATTCCTAAGTCTAAGTAATATGATATTAATCATTTGCATAATTACGGAACATTAGTAAATTACCTTATATTTCACAAAAATAGACATTGCCTTCCTAATTGGGCAAATCGCCACAATGTGAGGTTATAAAAAAATGATTTTCTATTTTTTCTGATTATGTAGCAAGCCTCTCCGGAGTTAAAAATAAATAAATATAATATATGCGCATCTTCGTAATTATTGACTTGATTTTTCTACTTGGTCTCTTTGCAAATTGCCAAGAGAACAACACCTCTAAACTTATTAGTAATCAAACGAATGGTATTGTACAAATTACTCTCAAAGATAAGAATTGCGATTCCATATTGATTACGTACAATTTTGAGAATCCTTCTCAAGATTCAGTTAAGTTTATAATCCCTAGAGTCATTCCGGGTACGTACAGATATAATGATATTACAGCACCGTTGAAGAAATTTAAATGCTTTGGATCAGACAATAGAATTTTAGAATTCAAAAGCATAAATGACAATGAGTTCTTAATTCCAAACTCTAAAATGCTTAAAAAAATTGAATATTATGTACAGAAAGGGAACTATAAAAGTGTTTATGATGTATTAACAAAATATGTAACCACAAATACGTATTCAATTGTCAATACTGTTTCATTTTTAGGTTATTTGAATGAGTATAAAAATAGTAAGCATACATTAATTATCGAAAGCCTAAAGAAAAAAGACAGTTTAATAAAAAATAATAACCACATTAGAAGATATGCATATAATTATGATAATTTTGATGAACTGGTTGAGAACCCTCATTTATATTGTAAAGCTGACACCACATACATAAATAGAAATAACTTCAAAGCATCTATTGTAGTTTATTCTGATAATAAAAATATTACTTCATCACTAATTGCAAAATGGATAAATTCAGCCTCCTCTGTACTAGCAGATTACACTTCATTTCTTGGGAATGATAAATCTCCCTACAGGTTTATGTTTATCTTTAGTGATGTTTTTGATAGAGATGTTGCATTGGAACAAAAAAACGCATCAACTTATTGTTTCCGAGCAAATTGGGATACATCTTTTCTTGCGACAAAAATTCAGCATATAACTGCTCATGAGTATTTACACAGAATCACCCCCCTTTATTTTCAAAGTAATAAATTTCGTAACCAATTATATAAAGATTATAGTTCAAAACATTTATGGCTTTATGAAGGTGTAGTTGAATACCTGGCTTTAAAAGCTAATCTTGATGCAAAATTAATAACTTTTAAGGAGTTCATTGAATATTTATCTATGATGTACTCTTCTATTGATGAAAATTCACGAGAGAAAAAGAGTCTTTTAGATTTAAGCCAAAACATTCTTAAAATAGAAGATTTTAATAGTTTTCAAGATTTTTATTATAAAGGTGGCTTGATTGCGTTTTGTTTGGATTTAGAAATTTCTATTTCCACAAAAGGCAGAAAAAATCTTATGACAGCAATATCCAACCACATTTCTCATAATGGTAGGATTTTTAGTGAAGAAAAATTTATCAGTAACTTTTTGGACAACAACAAGATAACGAATATCGATAACAATATTTTTAATAATGGATTCATTTCACACATAAATAGGTCATTAAAAAAAGTGGGTTATTACTATTCAGAGGATCAAAAACCATGGGTAGAAAGTGTCATTAATCAGTTTTTCATTCAAAAGTACTATAAGAATGATGAGGGCTTTTTTATCCAATTTAATGAGAATAGTGAATTAAAAAACAGTACAATACGACTTTTAGAAATTGAACAAAAAAATGTTCAGTTAGAGGAACTTTTAAAGAAATTAATATACCCCCCAAATTCGAACCCGGTTAAAATAACGTTTGAGTCTAATGGTAAAGTTATAAAAAAAACAATTAAACCACTAATGCGAGTCGGGTACAGAATGATAAGAAGAATTAAGCAACAAGAAAGCATAAATGAAGCTCAAAAAACAAATTTGAATTATTTCAGGGAGGACTTGTAAAACATCTCCATTGTTTCTTTGCAAAAGATAATTTTTAATTAATAAGAAATACGTTGAAATTTCCATATTACTTCCAACCCGACGCCATGGACTGCGGCCCCATTCCGATTTATCGGAAGTGGCGGCATACCACGGCAAGCACTATAGCCTGCCTTCGCTGCGCGAGAAAAGCCACATTACCCGTGAGGGTGTAAGCCTGCTGGGCATTAGCGATGCTGCAGAAGCCATCGGGTTTCGGACCATGGGCGTGAAACTCTCTTTTGACAAACTCAAAAAAGAGAACCCTTTGCCCTGCATTGCCCACTGGCGCGAGAACCATTTCGTGGTGGTTTATAAAATTGCCAAAGGCAAAGTTTATGTGGCCGACGCGGCCAGTGGTAAAATTACCTATACCGAAGCGGATTTTAAAACCAATAGTTACGACTCACTCTTGATGATAGCAACACATTTATAAATTACCTGTCCTTAGATTAATTCAAAGCAATAGAATGCAATATTATATCTGCACCCCGATCACAATAATATCATCAATTTGCTCGTAGCGGTCGCCTTTCCATTCTTCAATAGATTGATCGAGGGCTGCTTTTTGTTCGCTCATAGAGAGGGTACCTGTTTCGATAATTTTGCGTTTGAAACGTTTAGACATGTATTTGCGGCCATCTTCTCCGCCAAACTGGTCGGGATATCCATCGGAAAACATATAAAGGCGGTCGCCTTTTTGCAGTTTTACCTCTTTGCGGGTAAATGGCGTATTAACCTTAATGTGATATCCAATGGGCATGCGGTCGGCTTTGATGGTTTCTATGTCGCCATCGCGCAATAGGTAAAGCGGGTTGTAAGCACCTGAAAATTCCGCTTCCAGCGTATCGTGATTAATTATGGTGAGTGCGATGTCCATTCCGTCTTTGGAGCCTCCCTCCTCACCTGTTTGCTTCAGCGATTTAATTACATATTCACGCAGGCGATCAAGAATTGCGTTGGTAGTTAATGTTTTATCGCGCACCACAATCTCATTCAAAAACGCCACACCCAACATGCTCATAAATGCACCCGGCACACCGTGACCCGTACAATCTGCTGCTACCACAATGGTTTTATTGCCAATTTGTGTGAGCCAATAATAGTCGCCACTTACAATATCGCGGGGTTTGAACAAAATAAAATAACTATCCAATACCGATTTGGCAAAATCATCGCTGGGCAAAAGTGCCGATTGTATGCGACTGGCATAATGAATGCTGTCGGTAATATCTTTATTTTGCGCAGCAATTTTATCGCGCTGCCGGCTGATTTCTGCCGTACGCTCCCGCACCTTTTGTTCCAGCACCTTTTTCTCATGCTTCAACTTGCGCTCCCGGTAACGAATGTAAAACACAATGGAAAGAATAATGAAAATCACATAACTAATGTATGCTGTTAGCGTGCGGTACCAGGGAGGATAAACAATTACGTTTATGCGCAATGGCTCACTCCATAGCTCATCATTGTTGGTGCCTTGCGCCACAAACACATACTCGCCGGGTGGCAAACCTGTATAAGGAGCTTTGCGGTTATTGGCATCGGTATAAATCCACTGATCGTTGAAATTTTCCATTTTGTACCGGAAAATATTCTTCGATGGTTCGGTATAGTCCAGCGAGGCTAATTCAAAGGTGATAAAATTCTCATTATGCTGCAATTCAATAAGTCTTTTCTGATGCGCCAGGCTGTCGAATGAGGCTTGTTTTCCAAAAAGGTAAATGTTGCTGATCGCCAAAGGCGGCCTGAACGGATTAAGCGAGTCGGGGTTGAATTGCATATAACCCGATGTGGTGGGCAACAGCAACCTATGCGGGAACTCCGGGTGCCGGTAATGTCTTTTTAAAAAATGTAGTTCCTGGAAATCATCGCTTCGGAAGAATGTCTCTGTTTGCTCACTCTCAATATTCATTTTGGTCAAACCTTTGAGGCTTGTAATCCAGATATTTTGAAAAATATCGATGTAAACCCCGTTTACATTGTTGGCTGCCAGACCGTCGCTTGAGTTATAACGGACAAACTCCTCGCTTTCGGGGTTAAACCTGATGAGTCCGTTGTTGGAGGCCACCCAAATCAATGAATCTGTTACTGTGGTGTAATAATCGCCCAGGTCCGCCTCTACGGCTACATTGAAAGTGTCAACCACATGGCTTTCTAACGACATCCGGTAAATGTCAGGTATTACAGCAAACCACACTGCGTTACGTGCAGAATCAATATACATGTCTCCATTGGCCTGCGATGTTTGGCGAATTGATTCAGGGAACGCAAACCATTTACTCAATTTTTTTTCACCTGGATTAAATTGCAATATGTTTCGGGAAGTTCTTAGGAGATATCCCTCTTTACATTGATCAATATCTTTAACAAAGCGGTTATCAACATCGAACACAGATGTGTATGTAACCCCAAATGTAAGGCTGTCCTGTAATTTAGTAAGCGCATCATCATAAGCATAGATGGCATCTACAGCAACAACCCAGATTGCTTTATCTCCGGTAATTAAATAGAGTGCATGATTATCTATCGATTGGCCGGCTACTTTTAATTCGGGCAATTCCACATACCGGAGTAATTCTAATGTGGGGTAGGTAAACACAGCCACCCGGTCAGAATAAGCCATATACATGCGGTTTCCCGAAATCAACATATCTGTAATATCGTATTCAGGCTCTCCGGTAAAGTCATCTGCCGGAAAAATATGCTGCGGTATTTCAATGGTTTTGTTTTTAATGCCATTGGTCGAAAAATAATGAATCATACCTGTTTTGCCGGCTGTCAGGAATTGATCATTAGATATTTTCAATATAGGAAATGGCGCATAATTATTCATGCCCAAATCGGCGTAATGGAACCATGGCGGACGCAATCGGTTTAACCCTTCTTTTGTGGCGATCCACAAATTATGAGAGCGATCTTCAAATATATTGCGCACATTGTTGCTATAAAGTCTGTTTTTGTTGTTTTGAGCATAACTAATCACCTTTCTACTGCCGGGATTGTATAGATGCAAACCGCTGGAGGACGCCAACCAAACACGACCTTTGTGGTCTTCCTGTATATTGAATAAGCGCACAGGTGAATTGAAAAAAATGTGTTCTTCTGAACTGCCATTTTCATAAACTCTTATTAAACCTTTATGTGTACCAACCCAATAATTACCGTTACGACTTTGAATAAGGGGCATGTTGTAGCCGTCTTCAATAATATCGGGATGTACTTTCTTTCTGAAATCTACATCTATACTTTCCCAGCTTTCCCCGTTATAAACATGAATACCATTTTCAGTAAGCAATGTAAAAAGCCCCTCTTTATTGATATACAAATCTTTGATGGCCGAGGCATGTATAGCGTTCTCCGGGAAATAAGCAACCTGGGCGAGTTTAGCGATTTCACTTTCGTAATTTACAGGATATAAAGCAATACCATATTTTGATACGGGATTTATGGCATCTTTAAAGGAGTTTGACCCATCAGACTCAAAATAAACGGAATATTCTCCAGCTTCGAGCTCCACCAGCGCTACCGACAGCCTGAATAAACTTTCTTTGTTGATTGCATGAAAGATCTTTTGAGCATCAAAAATAGTATCGCCGTTTTTCAGAATTGTACCGTAATCGTAATAATCGCCATCAGAACCCTCTCCGCACGACACAATCAGGTAATATTGCTTTTCGTCGATTTTAATTTTCCGGTGGTCAGTGACCATTTTTTCAGGACTATTCTGCGACAACCATTTAACCACACCCGGATGTATGAGCTGTTGCGCCAGTGTAAAGGTGTCTATGGTGGTTTCATTCTTATACCGGATAAGTTGGTCTTTCACCGGGCCAAGCCAGTAATTTTTAAATTTATCCTGCAAAATACGGGTATTAATATCAAAAGTATTTTCCGTCACATACGGAAACTTGTCTGTTAATTGTTCATTTTGTAAAGCAAAAAGCCGGTTGTAATGTCGTAACCAGAGGTTTTCGTCCCTGTCTAAGTATAAATAAGTTAAATCGTTGTAGGGTATGGAAGTAGAATCTTTCCGGTTGTGTCTGAAAAGCCTGTACGAATAGCCATCGTAACGGTAAAGACCATTGCGTGTGGCCAGCCACATAAATCCCGTACTGTCTTGCACCATGCCGGAAACAAAACCCAACGACCTGCCACTCTCATTTGTAATTTGTTCGAAACGAACATTTTGCCCTAACAATGAGGTGGTAATAAACAGCAGTATTATGATAACGATTCCTGGCTTCATTTTCAAGAGTGAAAATTACACCAAGTAATGGAATAAAGCAACTTTTTTTATAAGGACCTAAGTTACTAAAAGTGCAACATGTTAAGAGACGATGATTGTTTTAACGTTCATAAATTCCCGAATGCCATATAACGACAATTCGCGTCCGTATCCACTCTCCTTAACACCACCAAATGGTAATCGCGGATCGCTTTTCACAAAATCATTTACAAAAACAGCCCCTGCTCTTATAGAATCACTGGCAATTCGTTCACCGCGCTTAAGGTCAGTTGTAAAAACAGCTGCGCCCAATCCAAAATTGGTGTCGTTGGCAACTTCTATGGCCTTATCCTCATCAGCTACCATTATTACAGATGCCACAGGTCCGAAAAGTTCTTCTTCGTAAGCAGGCATACCCTTAGTGACATTAGTGAGCACAGTTGGTGGATAAAAAGCACCTTTACCTTCCGGAATTTTACCTCCTAACTCTACCACAGCGCCTTTTTCGACACTTTGCTCTACCTGATAATGTAATTCTTCTCTAAACTGTTTGCCAGCCAACGGTCCAACCTGTGTATCTTCCTGGCCAGGATCACCAACTTTGGCAGCTTTCATTTTGGCAATAAATTTCTTAACAAACTCATCATATACCGATGCTACAACAATAAAACGTTTGGCCCCGATACAACTTTGACCGGCATTCATCAGGCGACCAGCTACACATTTTTCAACGGCAAGGTCGATGTCAGCATCTTCCAAAATCAGGTAAGGATCGCTTCCACCAAGCTCCAGCACTGACTTTTTGATGCTTTTACCTGCAGCTTCAGCTACCGCTTTACCGGCCATTGTGCTGCCTGTGATTGTAACACCTGCTATGCGGGAATCGCTAATAAGTTTGGTGGTTTCGCTACCGCGCAACAAAAGACTTATAAAAGTTCCTTCCGGGAACCCGGCGTCGAGCAGTAATTGCTGAATAGCGAGTGAGCAGCCTGAAACATTACTGGCATGTTTTAAAATAGCCACATTTCCTGCCATTAAATTAGGTGCAGCAAACCTGAAAACCTGCCAAAACGGAAAATTCCATGGCATTACAGCCAGAATCGGGCCCAACGGTTGATAATCGATTTGAGCTTTTGAATACTCTGTGGCAACTTCTTCTGATATTAAAAAGCGTTGAGCATTTTCTGCATAATACTCGCATACCCAGGCACATTTTTCTATTTCGCCCCTTGACTCGTTGATGGCTTTGCCAATTTCACGGGTAATAAGTGAAGCATATTGTTCCTTTCGCTCACGAAGTATTTTAGCAGTCTCCTCCAATAGTGATTTACGCTTATTAAAGGGCGTTGCCCTCCACTCAACCCACTGAGATGCAGATTTATCGAGTAATTCTTCCAGTCGCTCTTCTGATACCTGGTCGTAAGAAGCAATTAAGCTTCCATCGTATGGATTGATACTTTTTAATGTCATAAGAAAAATTTTTAGTGATAAAGATACAAGGTAATAAATAAAAGGGGGGGAAACAAATCCCCCCTCCTAATTTTAATCTTCGCTTTCATCATCGAAGTAATCTTCCAATGACTCTTTTTGTCGTAATCTTGCCAGTTCTTCTTCATAATCATCCCACTCTTCAATTTCCTGATACACCTTACGACTTTGTTTCTTTTTACTCTTTCGGGGATCTCTGATTTTTTTATCCCGATCAAACTCTGCCCCGGCTTTGCGGCGAAGTGATTCTTGTCGTTTCATTTTACATTTTGGTTTTTTAAGGTCTGATAGTGTGTTCTTTTTTAAGGAACGTTTAATTAATGGTTTTATTCAATTACAATTAGCTATTTGCTTACACGAGTGTGTTTGAATTGCTTCAGGTTTTAGTGGTACAACTTCAATAGGCTTTAAAGTATTAATTATAGTTGCAAGTTAAAAATATTTCAATAATAAAAACAAATGGAAATATATTTTGTGCAAAAAATATTAATTAAAAAATTAAAACAAATATGTGGCACCAAGTTTCAATCCCATTACATTGCCAATACCCAGTTCTGCATTGATTGCCCAGTGATTGTTAAAAAAGTAGCTACCACCTGTTTGAATACCAAAATATAATTCTGAACCCCTTGTTCCTTCGTAATTAATTCCGTCATTGTCGGAATTTAATACGGTAGAAACAGAAATAAAACCTAATGATGCTCCGGCGTAGAACAAGAAAGGCGCTCTGATTTTCAATAAATTATTAAAATGATAATTTCCACGTGCTGCAATGGTATAAGCTCTGTGCTGCCAGGTATCACCTGCATAACTTTCGGCTTGGCTGCGAAAGCTAAACGCCCCTCCTACAGATACTTCGTCGTGAACCATTACTTCTGCACCCGCATAAAAAGGCACGCCCCGTGAAGAAACGCCAAATCCAAAATTCATGTAAATATTGCCTTCCCTCGGAATTTTTGAGCCCTGTGGCAATGACGACTGGGAATAGGCAGAGCCAACAAAAGCTGATAGAATAAGTAGGATTATTATCTTCTTCATATTTTATTTTTTTCGTGCAAAGGTAAATTATTTTACATATTTGTAACTTGTAAGTAACGTAAATAATTGTGTATGGATTGTAAAAAAAATAAAAATATGGTAATGTGCAATTGCACCTACCCTTGCAGCCGAAAAGGGCTATGCTGCGAATGCATAGCTCACCACCATAAAAAAGGAGAGTTGCCGGCTTGCTATTTCCCCGAAGACGCTGAAAAAACGTACAACCGAAGCATTGAATATTATATTGAAATATCAAAAAATTAATGCAAAAGAAGCCTCAAAACACTTCGACCGTTCCTGAGCTACTACTGCCTGCCGGCAACATGGAAAACTTTAAAGCAGCCATTGTGGGTGGTGCCGATGCTGTGTATCTTGGAATAAAACAATTCAACGCACGGGGCCGGGCTCAGAATTTCTCATGGCAGGAACTGGCTTCAGCACTGCAAATTGCCCGTGCGCATAAAATCAAGGTGTATGTTACACTCAACACAGTTATTAAAAACAATGAAATAAGCCAGCTATTAGACACACTCAATAATCTCAACCAATTACAACCCAATGCCGTTATTATTCAGGATTGGGGCGTATATTTCTTAATAAAAAAGTACTTTCCAAACCTTAAAGTGCATGCCAGCACCCAAATGGGCAACCACAATAGCATTGGCACAAAACACGCGCATACCAAAGGCTTCGAACGTGTTATTCTGGCGAGAGAACTAACCATGGCCGAACTAAAAAGTGTAACTGAAAGCAGCCGCATACAAACAGAAGTGTTTATTCACGGGGCGCTGTGCTACTCGTTTTCCGGGATGTGTTTATTTAGCAGCTTTACCGGCGGGCAGGGTGCAAACCGTGGCTTATGTAAACAACCATGCCGCAGAATTTTTCACAATCCACAGAAAGCAACACCCTTCAGCCTTAAAGACCTTCAGTCGCTGGACCACATTCAAAAGCTAAAGGAACTAAATATCAGCTCGCTTAAAGTGGAAGGCAGATTAAAATCGGCCAACTATGTGCTTAATGTAGCAAAAGCTTATAAAACGGTACTACGCGAGGGGCAAGAAACCGAAGAAGCTGCGAAACTGTTAGAAATGGATATGGGAAGGGACAAAACAGGTTATTTCCAGGCCGGAAATGTATCAGAAGCTATAACCGACCATACCGCTACCGGCTTGCATCTCGGGCAAATTATTAAAAATGAACAAGCACACCTCTCCATCCATACCACAAAAAAACTGGAAAAAGGAGACCGCTTAAGAATTGTGCACAGGGACGGCTCACAAACGGCTTTCAAAATAAATGAATTTACATCCCTTGCCGACGAATATAGAATTCAAAAAAACGCACCTGGAAAATATGCACAAGGAGATGAGGTTTTTCTTGCATCGCAAAAAGACAGAAAGATAAAAAGCATTGAAGAACCGGTTGTTAACACCAAGCTAAAGCCGGTGAACCCACGGGTAAAATCACAAATTATTAATGAAATAAAAGCCCAAAAGGGTAAACCTGCAAATAAAAACAGAAACCAGGTTTTTGTGAGGATTAATGAACCTGACTGGATTAAAAAGGTACAATTCCCTGAGATTGAAGGATTATTTTTGAAATTGCCTTTTAGCCAATATAAGGCACTCAGAACCGATGTGCCATTTATCAGGAAAAATATGCACAAGATTTTTATTGAACTACCGGGATTTATTCCTGAAGATGCTTTGGATCGTTGGCAAAACCTCATAAAAGACATGAAACAAAAAGGCATTCAAAAATTCGTAATCAGTCACCTTTCACAAAAACTATTGTTTCACCCAAAAGATTACCTCGCTGCCAATGAAAACGTGTATACCTTTAATGATGCGGCCATTCGCAATATTAAAGCCGAAAATATTAACTTGTACACCTTGCCCCTGGAGAATGATTTGGAAAACATCAAAAGTTATTCACATTCAGATGGAATCATGCCTGTATATTTCAGACCGATGCTTTTCTTTTCGCGCATGCCGGTTAAATTAGACCCGCGCAAACCTTTGTTCGACGACTATAATCCCAACATGCAATTAAATTATGCCAAACGAGATAATCTGAACTACATTTACCCCGAACAGCCCGTATCATTTACGCATCAGATTAATACGTTCCGGAAGCAGGGATTCAACAGGTTCCTGATTGATTTTAGTTTTGAAAAACCTTCACAAAACCGTTGGAAAACCATCATGAAACGCGTTAAATTTTCTGAACAACTTCAGCCGGCATACAGTTTTAATCTTAAATCTGGTCTTACATAACCCGCATTATTCTCCACTTTTATTTAAATACCTTATAAATCCACGGTTATCATATTTTTGCAAAAGCATATAATTTACGTAATTTTATAATCCACAAAACTTAAAAATTTTACTGCAATGAAAACAACAAAATTACTTTCTTTACTAATAATCATAAGTGCAATTGGAATCTTCAGTTCATGTTCCAGGCCGGATCAGCATCTGAATACAATTCCCGCTTCGGCACATGTGGTTGGATCTGTAGATTTATTCAGCACTGCAAAAAAGGCCCAGCTTTATGATATAGATCAATATGCCTTTTACGGTGAAATGATGAAAAAGCTACGCGAGGAAAATCCTGAATTACATGAATATCTGCAGGAGGTCATCAGTAATCCCCTAAAAACAGGTTTGCGCTACCGCGAAGACTTATTCATGTTTATAGAAGACCTCAACCAGGCACCTTATCTGGGAATGACCATGTCCATCAGGAACAGCGAAGATTTTGAGCGTTTTCTCGCTACCTTAATGGAGAAATCGAAAAACAAAATGGTCATAACCAAAAAAGAAGGTTTAAACTACATTACCAAAAAAGAGATGATGCTTGCTTTTGATGCAAATAAAATGCTCATGGTAATGCATGAAGGAGCTAATGAAGATGAACTGTTCAATTACATTAAAACGCTGATGAACCAAACCAGTGAAGATGCCATTGTTTCGCACAGCGATTTCAGCAAATTTAAAAAAGATAAGAAGGACTTCAACCTCTGGCTGGCCAGCGATGCCCTACCCCAAACTCCTCAAGCGGCTATGCTGAAGAGTCAAATTCCATTCAAAACCAATGGCAATTATTTACATGCACATGTAAACTTCGAAGATGAAGGCATTATAAGTTCCGCCAAGTGGACATTTAATGAAGAAATAGAGGCTATTCTGGAAGACTACGAATTCTCGCGGAAGTTTGACACGGAATTACTCCGGTATTTACCAAAAAACAACTACTTCTCTTTTGGCTTTGGGTTGAATCCTGATGACATATACAAATGGCTCAACGACATTCCATCATACAAAAATATGCTGGACCAGGCCAATAAAAATGCACCGCTTAGCGCTGAAAAAATTGTAAACAGCCTTAAAGGCGATATTATATTGGCCATGCATGGTTTTAAGTTGCCCGATGAAGCCCAAACAACAGCCCCGGGCTCTCCAAATCAAACAGTAATGCCATACGCTTCCGCTATTATTTCGATGAATAACAGCGATGTATATGACCAAATTACCAATAAAATGTTGCCGGAGGGTATTTTCCAAAAAATGGATAACTATTACCAGGGCAAATTGGGCGAATTCGAAGTATATTTTGGTTTATACCACAACAACCTCATTGTAACCAATGATAAAAATGTGGTAGAAGCCGCTTCTGAAGGAGGAATGAAAGATAATGTTGGGGACACTGAATTGACAAGCATTTTCGACCATAGTACATTTATGTATATGAATATGGACTGGGAGCAATATCCGGATGGGTTGAAAGACCTGATGGCTAAAAACATGAACAATGAAAAACTTGAAAAAGTCCAATCTATTACAAACTATACCAAAGAAATACGGTTTTATGAAGAAAGCCCCGGAGAAGGTAAAATGGAATTTCTCATGAAAAACACCGACGATAACGCTTTGCATACCATTATGCAAATAATTGATGAAAATCGTTTAAAAAACTATAACAAAAAACCCGATAAAAAAGATAAAATAGCAAAAGCAGTACAAAACTAGCTATAAAAATATTTAAACTAATAAATATCTTCATAAAAGGCGACATACAATACTTGTCGCCTTTTTTCAGTCAAATATTTTAACCGGGTAAAATTACCTGATTCACAAAAAATCTTATAGAATTGTTAAAATTGGTTAAATTATTGTATATTTGTAATGGGTTTTTAATCGACAGTTTATACTGTCGTCATGGTTTTAAGGGTTAATAACGGTGCGAGAGGAAATTTTTTGTTTCCTCTCGTTTCTTTTGGTACAAATTTCATACAGCATAAAAAAAAGGCCACGAGTACATGGCCTTTAATTTTATGATACTGCAACTTGTTATTTCTTGATAATTCTCGCTGATACCTTTCGCTGGTTACTTACAATCACTACAACATAAAAACCCGGTTGTACCAGAGATAATTGTTGACCAAGCTCTTCAGAAAGATATTCGCGTGTAGGCTTTACTCTTGATTGCCATATAGCGTTACCGCTCACATCGGCCAACATTACAGTAGCTTTTAATTCTGTATTAAATCCTCCAATATCGGCAATTATATCGCCTTCACGGTATGGATTGGGGTGGATATTTAATCTCGGTTCATCTAATGCAATACCAGTAATTTCAACCACTACCATGGGGAATACTGTTTCTGAACCATCATAATCTACCTGGCGCAGGCGGTAATAAGATATGCCGTAATATGGATCTGTATCTGTAAATGCGTAGTTCAAAACAGAGCTGCTGTTGCCTGCACCCTGCACCCGGCCAACACTTTCAAACACAACACCATCCTGGCTACGTTCTACCACAAAGTAGTCGTTATTCAGCTCATTTAAGGTTTGCCACGAGACTTTCACCTTATTATCTGTGACCGTAGCATCGAAATCAATGAGACTTACCGGTAATGGATTATCAGTGGTAGCAGAGGCTATGGTAAACTCTTTGGTGCTGAACGATACAGCATCGGAAATAACATACCCGGAGCTTTGTGTTCCATTATAACTACTATTGCCGGCGTTCGTCCATTGCCCACCATCAAGGTAGGCTACGCGCAATTCAGCATAATCGGCAGTATTGGTAGAAACGTTGGTTTCCGGGCCCCAGGTAAGCTTTACCTTTGCACTTTGGGAGGCCGTGGAGTAATCCCCGGTTACAACCCAACGGTTATCACCACTAACACTCGATAGACCACTGGCAAGGGTACTGGTGCTATTATTTGCAAAATATTCGGCGGTCCAGTCGCCGGGTTGCGCCGGATTTTGAATTGCCACGGGTCTGTACAAACCGTTCTTTCCTACCGGGAAACTAACATCGGTAGAACTATTCAGCGATTTTATCAATGGACCGTTGATGTAAGATGAAGATGAACCGCCACTAACCGTTGCAGAAGTTGTTAAATTAAAAGTGTTTGTGCTTCCGGTATTAACGATACCATTTTGTAAATCCAATGATGCTTCAACCAATACATTATTGTTTAAGATAAGGTCGCCAGCTGGTTTATTTACAACTACATTATTAAATGCCCGCTGGTTGATTGTTGCAAATTCTCCAATAACATTTTGATCTGTACTGCCGGCAAAAATGAATTCATTACCTGCCTCCACATCGAATCGCATTTGGCCACTCGTTATTTCCAAATCTCCCAATAATGTAACAGCCCTGCTGTTATTTTGCCGCATATAGCCTCCGTCGATGAGAAAATCACCAGATACCGTAACATTGTTATTGGGAAAATCTTTAAAATTTGCACCTGAAATGATAAGATTATTGACAGAGCTAATACCAGCCATCGTATAACTGCCTCCATTATAATGAAGTGTTCCTCCTGTGGTGGCAAAAAAGCTATCATAAATTCCGGCTGGTAAAGCGCCATTCTCCAGATAAAGCGTACCTGTACCCGATACAATACCGAGGCGATGCCCGTATGTTGTACCCAGATTGAGCGTGGCTCCGGATTTGATTTGGGTTTTATAGGCCGAAATATAGTTATTTGGAACTGTGAGTGTATGATTCGCTTCCACATACACAATAGCACCGCGCGGGCCGCTTGCCGGCACATTGTCTCCGGGTGTTCCGGCGGTGCCGGCATCAGAATCATAGAGGGCCCAGTTGGTTGCATCGTTCCAGCTGCTGTTAACTTCAGTGGTAATATATTCTGTAACCTGATTGGGAATAGCACCGTTAGTTACTTGTTCAACACCCGCTGTATAATCCCCTGATATACCGAGGTCATCTGTTGCTGCAAAACTAAATTTCAGTGCATTGACATCATTGCCTTCAAAGCTTTCATAATCATACTTATTCCAGGTATTATCTCCATAGGTAAGAATCCTTGCAGCAATATAATCGGATGTATCATAGGCTACGCCACCTGAAGGACTTGCTTCAGTTATGGCATCTTCAGGATCAAATTGCATTGTCAGATCTGCAGTGAAATTAGTAATATCGGTAGCTTCTACAATCCAATGATACTGTAAAACGTTCAATGAATCAATGAACTCGTTGCCCTCATCATTATCGTCTATTATAGTGGGGTGCATTTCATTGGCTGCCTTTACCCTGATCTGACCGCCTGCATCCACAGCATCAATATTAAAGGTAACAGGTGTATATTTTCCCTTGACGCCAACAGGAAATACATAGCTTGTTGTGGTAGAAACTGCGGGTAGTTCCTTTAATATTCCTGCATCAATGAATGAAATATTGGTTTGTATCAATGTGTTTTCATCAAAACTATTGCTTGTGGTAATTTCTGCAGTTTCCTTAACCGTTAATAGAAACTTATCAATGTCAAACACACCACTTTCGAGCTTTAACATATCAGCAACTGTAATTCCTGAACCACCATTTGGATCAATACTCACGCCTTCGGGGTTATCTAAAGTTAAAAGCCCATAGGTGCCGGCGCCGGTCATAATCTGTTGGCTGCCACCGTTCAAAACGATACCATTACCGCTGCCGCCCCAGGTGTGGGTGCCGCCAAAAGCAATATTGCCTTCAATGTTAAGTGTGTTATTGTTGTCAACAAACGTACCCGAAGGCATGGTGAAATTGTTACTTACTGTAATGTCATCGTTCAAAGATAAATTTGTTGCAGTACTTTTATTCAAATTATAAAAAGTTGCCGACCCTGTTATTTCCTGTGGTGATGCACCATTAAAATAAGTAGTATTGGCATTGGGTGTAAAAGCACCATTCACAATCATATGACCTTTAATAAAAAGATCCCGCCCGGCAGCATTCAATTCTGCACCAGCTTCAATTATGAGTGAATCAGTAACTGTTAATGGAAGAACCCATTGTTTTACGGTCGGCATTTGCCCACTAGTGTTATCTATTCTTAAATACGGGATGTCGATAGTTGAATAAACACCAATTTTCTGATTGGATGGTGTTGAAGTATAACCTAAATAAACTCTTCCATCATCTGCAAGGTTATAATTATCAGGGTCGAGATAAAGTGAGGCAATGGAGGGGTTATCTTGCGCCCTTGCAATAATTAACTTGCCATCTGTTAAATTAAATTCACTTCCATTCAATACTTCCAGAACGCCTCTATTGTTCTCCGGGGCATCATCAGTTCCAACAATTACAACACCACCAGATTGAGCGTATTTTAATATGCCTTCGGTAGCTGTTAACCCTCTTCTGATTTGCGAGCCCACGAATAATGTATCGGCTACAACATCCAATTGTGCATTTCCACTGGCCGAATATTCTATGTAGTTATCTCCACCCCGCATATCAAGTTGTCCGCCGTTTATTTTGAGTAATCCGTCGAGCAAAATACCACTATTTCCATTCACAAAGGCTTTACCTGCATTTAAAATTAGTGCCGAAGAAGAAGGAATAACAAAATCATCGCCTCCGGTATTCAAATCCACCTCTATGTCACCATTATTTAATATCAGTGCGCCGTTTTTTAACGTAATGGCTTTGTCTATACCAATGCCGGCTGTGGATCCTAATAAATCAAAATCTGTATCAATTCTGAAAGTGGATGTTGAATCTGTACCCTTGTTCATGTATATTTTATAAAGCTCAATGGTGAAATTTGCAGCTGAAAAGTTATTAACAAATGACCCGTCTTCGTCTCCGTGTAATTCAAGTATTACCCTATTATTTGTTTGTCCATTATCTAAATCAAAAACAACATTATCAGCGGCATTTTCGCTATCGTAAAAATCAAACTCAATATTTCTTTTAACAATTAGTCTATGCTCAAAATTGCTGAACCCGGTTTCAACGGTAACTTGCTGAAGGTTTAGGTCATCTTGGTTTTTGCCATTACCAGTATAGAAATCTGTTGTTTCAAGTGTATATGCATTACTTCCTGCTGGAAATTCTATAGACCCGTAGGATGTGAAACCAAGTCGGGTTTTATTTTCCACGGTATAGTTACCACCTATTAGCAGTTGTGCCTGTCCATCCACAATTAAATTTTTGCATTGAAAGTCGTAGTTAAACCTTGCTTTTCGGTTATTCTGGCCACTATTTTGCCCATAAACTCTTAGTGTTGGCATGTTTGTAAAAAAATCTGCTTCTGCAACATCGTAAGTGCCATTTTCAGTCATATAAAATTCTATCATACTGGTATCGTTCGCAGCAAACTCTCCTATATCGGCATTTAATATTGATCCACCAGTTGTTGTTTTTCGCAAATATAAATCCCCTACGCCGGAGATTTTACCTGCTGTAAGTTGATCTGTTGTTTCAAGCCTCAATCTTGGTAAACTCTCAATATCGCTATAAGTTCCTTCTCGTTGAAATATTACTTCAGCCACTTCTCTTGTTCCATTAACAGTAATTGCATCATCACTGCCATCTATATAATTTCCCCTAATTACAACTATATCCCCGGCTCCAGGAACACTGGAAGGATGGTTCGTTCCCTCTGGAGTGTCGTACCATGAATCTGTAGCTCCCCAGTCACGTCCATCCCATGGACCTCCCCGCTGGTTATAGAATACAGCAGGTTGTCCTACAAACCGATTAGCTTCACCGGCAGTATAGTTGGCGTTTTCGAGGGTCAAGCCAACATTTGGCCAGGCATTTTGCCAGTTGGCATTGATATTTGGGCCGGTTGCATCCTCGTTGAACATAGTACTACTAATGGTTTCAATGTTGTCATCAGGGTCAGTGGAACCGCTTGTTCCGGTACCATTAAAAATGACGATATTGGCCGGGTCATTGCCCAGAATATTGCCTTCAATGGTGGAAGCGCCGCCGTTTTTCACTGCGGCCACGCCGCCTTCATCGCTACGCGTGTATGCACCGCCGTCGAGCACTTTGCCCGGCACAAATGCAGTTTCGTCTCCTACGCCTACATCCAGGTCACTGTCGTCGTATTGAAAAACCCAGCTTACCGTGGGTTCTTCGCCGGTTGCATAACCTTCAAAATCTACGTTCCAGTAGTACGAGAGCACATCGCCGCCCGTTAAATCGGTGGTTTGCAACTCCTGGTCTACTACTCTGACAGTAATATATTCATCGCCATCGGTGGTGCCGTAATTCTGCAAACGGCAAACAGCCGGGGTGTATTTATCGGTACCCGAAGCGTCGGTACCAATCGGGAACCACAGGCGGTCGGGAAAAGCGTAAGGACCTTGTTCTTCATCCCAGTCATTAAGAAGATACTCAAATTCGTCATTATTTGGTAGCGGCCAGGTTGGATTTTTAGGGACTTTTAGAGATATCCCTCCGTCAGAAGCATTGCCCGCCATACGGATAAAGTTGGGAACCCCAAAGACCGGTTGTCCGGTTGAAACAGCATCCATACGATCAGGGTGGTCAACTGCGTATGTCTCAAACAAATCAATTTTTAAGTTATGTGTGCCAATATCGATTGTACCATTAAAATACTCGATACGTCCGAAATGGACGTCACTAACGAGCGTAACAGGGTTATTGTGATCATCAATAAAACGCATGTTACCAATAAAAGCATCATCGGTGGTTTGCAGGTTTAATGGATTGGGTGCGCGCACTTCAATAATCCCTTCTTTTGGGGTCGTCCCGGCTTCATAAACAAACATGGTGTCGCGAATTTCTACATCAGTGGTATAAAGGTTCACACTATAGCCTACGGGATCCCCAACGGAACCATACGTAGCACCGCCATTTTCGACAATTGTTACGGTATTGTAAGGGTCGATTTGGCTAAAAGTACCATTCAATAATTTAAACTGATTTTTAATACTCAGCAACTGGCTTAACCAACGCTGCGTATTTTTACCACCATTACTCAACACCCAGTTTCCTGCCTGTCCTGCTGCATTAGCCCAGTCATCGCCTTTACCCGGGCTATTGGCAGCCAATGATAATTTGCCATCCGGTTTATCAACCACAAGGTTATAGAGCGGAAGATTATATTTCCAGGTATGCATTTCGCCGGTACCTGCTGTGGGAAAGTTACCGTCAGGTCCACCGTCTGAAATATTAGGCGACTCATATTCGAGTAATGCATTGGTATAGCTTGTAATATCACCGATAAAAAACACGGCATCTTTTGAGCTATTGAAATATAAAGTTGCACTCGTACTGTTGTCGGTACCCGTCCAACCCCAAATGTCTAATACAGCATTGTCTTCAATTGTTAAATTAGCGCCAACATATAAATTGGCTGGAGTAGCATTATCGGGAACTAAATCAAGGTAGCTGCCATAAGTATTGGTGCCGTCGCTGCGGGTGGTTCCTGTTTCAATAGTTAGATCATTTAAGACTACCAAATCCTGTACAGCCAAATTTTCGTTTGTAGCTCCAACGTCGACTCCATTAGTTAAAATATGTTTACCAGTTCCGCTAAATGAGTTTCTGATAATCACATCCCAAAAAGGCGCTTTGGAAGTTATTTCAAAATCGTTTCCATCACTAATTTCCATAACTACCGTACCTCCGGTAATACTCTGATTTGTTTCATTGGATGCTATAAAAATTCCTCCTTTTCCGGGAGCATCATGAATGTGCAACGTACCACCCGACATACTGAAAACGTTACCTTCGTAGGTTAGGTTAAATGCATAATAATCGGCATTTGTGTTGCCACCCAAAATATTAGTGGTACCACCGCTTTGCACATAGCCACCTACATTTTCCGCACCATAAACAGAAGTTCGTAACTGATTTATGCTCAGGGTTCCGCCTTCTACTTTTACAAGGCCGTTGACCCGGGTGGTAATTCCGCTATTAACTGTGGCTTCCAAAGTACCCCTGGTCACCAAAACTTTTCCATAGGGCACAATGGCCGTTCCGTCATCTTTTGCCACATTTCCACCATCTACCCAAAGCCGGGCGGCTTCAGATACATTGTAATTTCCTGTGTTGTTCAGTACAGGAATGTTCACATTGGTGCTTATGCGTACTGTTCCTTTTATTAACCCCAAAGCATTGGCGTTATCTGCAAGTTGAGCAACATCTCCATGCCCCTCATTTGCATAACCATACAAATTAAAATATGAGGGATCATTGGCAATTAATTTCAGCTCATATGTATCATCAGTGCCTTTATTAATTTCAATGCGGTAAAAATTGCTTGTATTATCACAAACGACTGTTTGATTCTCAAAATCATTTAAAAAATTAGCATCAACTATACCATCCAATGCCTCATTATTATAATCGGCCGTTGTACGGTTAGTAAATTCCAGCAGACCGTTATTAGTTAAATCACCATAAAAATTAAATTGGTGACGTGCATTACCCGTACCTGTCAGGAGTTTTCCTGTCTCATTTATTGACACATCTCCCTGTACTGCAATGTTTAAATTGGTTGTACTGCTATTGTCGTTGATTTGAAACGCTCCCGTATCAACTTTAAAATCGCCGGCAATATCATAATCAGCAAGTAAGGTTAGCTTGTCGGTTATATTATTAAGGCTGATATTAAGGTTATAAAACGATAACGGCTGACTCAAATTATAAGAATTCCCCGTGTATACCACAGTTCCCTCCCCTTCACCGGCTGAAGTGAAATGTGTGGCATTACCAGATGGAAAATTATCGCCAGCAAGCACTAAACGTCCACTGCCTTCGATTTCATAAAATGAATGACCAGTGTAGTTTTGCAAATTTAACTCCCCATCTATTTTCAAATAAGTGTTTTGTAAATTATTGCTATTAACGGTGACTGTTCGTCCGGATAAAATAACGACACGGTCAATGGGATCGTCCATTGGTGTTGCCTGATCAGGGTTATTCGGCAAAGCACCGGAGGGGTCAAGTGTCCATGTTTCCCAATTGTCCCAATCGCCACTAATTAACGTATACCAGGTGCGTGCAGGCAGGCCGTCTAAGGGACTGTCTGTTTCATTTATGGTTCCTATGGTATAATATCCATTGGCAATATTGGCGTCTGTTACAGCAAAATAAACCTGATCGCCGTTCTGGACGCCGGTTGATGCTGTAGTTACAACCTGATATTGATCGCCGGGATTGGCTTTATAAAGTAATCGATAGTTTGTTATGTTTGAAGGATAATCGCCATCAATGCCCTCACTAAAATCAAAAGCAATTTTAGCGTCTACAGCTGTACCGGATTTTTCCAAATACCAATTGCGGCTCCAGGCTGATAAAACTGACGGATCGGATACACTGGGCGAAGTATTGATTGAATTTGCAGTGCCATCGTGGGCTGCAAAAATGTAGTCGCCATTTACAAAACTGCCATTTTCATTGACAACCAGTCCGGCTGAATTTAATTCATTCACTCCATCTGCTTCTTTACCAACACCGCTCATATCAACTATGTATGAAGCATCAGGCGGGTCAAACCTGTCTACCAAAAGGTTTACATCAAGTCCATATTTTTGTGCCAGGTAATTTTCAATCACTACGCGGTCGGCCTGCAACAGCGATGAACCATACATGATGACTTCTGCAATATCTCCCTGAAATGCCTGACCTGCATCATAATTACCATCAACAGCATCCTGTTCGCCTGCAATTGCCAAAGCCCCATTTTCTGTAATTGTATACCCTGAACGATGGGTTATATTGGCTTCTTCGGTCCCATTAATATGTAGATACAACCTGCCGTCGATATTTCTCCATTGATGTGCAAAAATTTTCCAGTTCCCATCACTGAAATTAGTTCCGATATTGTTAGCGCTTCCACCTATCCAGGTAGTTTGATTATTGCTTTGATAATACAGGTATTCATTATCTGCTCCTGCAGCATTATAAGATACCAGCCCATCACCTGAATCACTCGTTTTTAAAACCATAAAAACTGCAACTGCACTGGTCGGCATGTCAAAAGGGTTGCGTACGATTCGATTATTAACCTTTGAGAACTCCAGATAATCATGCCCATTTAGCGCATTTGACCTGAATATTGGTGAAGTAGCAGATGCGGCAGAAAAATCATATCCATTACCGGAATGGTCTGTCCACGAGAGTACATCATCGCCTTCTGTAAGCGATAAAGAATCCGGCATGAGCCAGAACTTGAGAACTGGTTCACCATTTGAGCCATCAAGGTTACCTATACCACCGGGGCCATTTTGAGCATCAGCACTAATTGACAGTATAAACAAAACGATCGGAATTATAACTTTGCCTATTGTTTTCATAATGAAACTTTACCTTATTTAATTATAGTAATACGCAATAATACAACTCATGTTCAACATCTTATCAAAGGATACGGCCTGTTCGTCAAATGTATGTATAAATTCTCATTTCTCAACCCACAAACAAAGTTCAACACTTGCACTGCAATTTACTTTTTACAAAACAATTTTCCAACAACTCTAAAGACTAAAATGTTGCTAAGCTACAAATAATTAAGCATAAAAATCCAGTTTAAAACCTGACGGCTAAAATAAGGGGTATTAAAATACCTCAATGTTATACCTAAAAATTGATTACAAACTCCTGAATGTTATTCTTAATTCATCAATTTGCATGTAACCTTTGCAAGAAAACGCCAAATAACGGGGTTACGGTTGTTTTCGAAAGCCATATACTTGACGCTTTGTTATCAAATAACGTAAATTCTATAGTTTTTTGCTGGCACTATGTAATTGCATAAATCAATGATGTGAAAGTTAAAAAACAGGAATGGAATATTATACAATGACTAATTATGGCAAATTCAATTGTCTTTAAACCCAAAAATCCACAAATATTATATACATGTAAAGTTGATACTTGCGGAATTTAGGTTAATAGAAAACCATTATCATTTGGCTATTCCATCCTTTTTACATACTTTTGCAAGGCGTATGACAATACGAAACACTTGCATAGACAACATTCAGATAGTTGTGCTGGAATTTATTCACAAGTTCCTGTTCAAACTGGCGACACATTTATGACCTTTTTGAACATTCCCCTCGTTAACTTGTTGCCATAACGTAAACGAGGCAAAAGCAAATTTTTTTATTTTTTATAAACTAAAAATCAATTTATTATGAAGAAAATGAACATTGTTCAATTTTTAGGAGTTTTTTTGATTTTATTTACAGCCATTTCAACCTCGACTTTCGCACAGGAAGAAGAGAAGAAAGACGGCTTTAAATTTGGTGGTGCTGTACGTTACAACATCATCAGTGAATCATATGAAAGTGACCCAACCACATTAAACACCTATGCCACATGGGATACATGGCGTTTAAATGTAGATGGTACAATGAAAGGACTCGACATGAGTTTTGAGTATCGTTTTTACCCAACCTTTGCAACACATTTTATTCATCACGGTTGGATTGGATACAATTTTAATGATGTAGCCTACATGAAGCTTGGTGTAAGCCAGGTGCCATTTGGTATCACCAAATTTGCTTCTCACTCATGGTGGTTCCAGGGACCTTATTATGTGGGTCTTGAGGATGACTATGACATGGGTATCAAATTTGATCTGAATTTTGTAGAAAACCTTGACCTGGCCGTTGCTTATTATCGCCAGGCTGAACCAGAAGGACCCGTTTACGGTGGAACAAGCACCTTTGGAAATGCCGGAGCAGGAAGATATTCTTATGATATTACTCCGGATGCCGCCAATGGCGCTTCAGTTAGAGAACTGAACAATTTTAATATTCGTGCAGCATATCATGTTACAGAAGATATTGAAGTTGGTGTTTCAGGTCAGTTTGGCCAAAACTACAACTCAGTATTAGACGATTCAGAAATGTCTACTGCTTTTGCCGGTCACATTGTTGCAAACTTTGGTAACTTTAATTTCAAAGGTGAATTTGTGAACTACAATTACGCTGCGAAATTAGACAATGAAAGTGATGCAGAAGTGCTACCAATGGGAGCATACGGTTCTGCATACCCAGTAGCTACTGAAGCCAATATGTACGTAGCAGGTTTGGCTTACAGTATTCCTGTTGAGTGGGGTCCAATCAGCAATATTCAGCCTTATGTGGATTTCACAATGTTTGATAAAGCCAACAGCGATTTTGAGAACTCATATCACTTAATTCCAGGTTTCTTAATGTCAGCCGGTCCAATTTATGCTTATTTTGATTTGGCTATGGGTAAAAACCAACCATGGTTAACTGAAGACTTTGGCGTTGGACTTGGACAAGGTAGAACATGGGATTCAGGTGCAGATCCATCAATGGATTATTATAACGACGGATCACACACTGACGGAGAGCCTGTACCTGTAGAAGATCTGGGTTGGAATACACGTTTCAATATTAATGTTGGATATTACTTCTAAAAGACGTAAATTAGTTCCCGGATTGATTTCCGGGAACTAATTTTTATCAAGAAATACATAAAATATGAGTGACATACAAGTAAAGAATTTGAATGTCATTTTCGGAAAGCGAAAGAAAGAAGCGCTCAAATTACTTGACGAAGGCAATTCAAAAACCGACATCCTGGATAAAACAGGCTGTACTGTTGGTGTTTATGATGCCAGCCTCGACATAAAAGAAGGCGAAATTTTTGTAGTTATGGGCCTTTCCGGAAGTGGTAAATCAACACTTTTACGCTGTTTTAACAGATTAATAGAGCCAACATCAGGCGCTATTGAAATGGATGGCAGAGACATTATTAATACTTCCGTTTCAGAGCTCAGAGAGCTGAGGCGAAAGAAAATGACCATGGTGTTCCAGCACTTTGGGCTTTTACCACACCGTACTGTTAGTAGTAATGTGGGATTTGGTCTTGAAATTCAAGGTGTCGATGAGGAAATCCGAACAAAGAAAGCATACGAAGTTATTGAAACAGTTGGATTAAAAGGTTACGAAGAACAAATGACCGGTCAGCTTAGTGGTGGTATGCAACAACGAGTTGGCCTGGCAAGAGCACTTGCAACCGATCCAGAAGTATTGCTGATGGATGAGGCATTTAGTGCACTTGACCCGCTTATTAGAAATAATATGCAGGACGAGCTTTTGGAGTTGCAGGAGAAGGTACACAAAACCATTCTCTTTATTACACACGATTTGGATGAAGCCCTGAAACTTGGTGACCGCATTGCCATAATGAAAGATGGTAAAGTGGTACAGGTAGGTACTCCGGAAGAAATTCTCACAAACCCGGCCGATGATTACGTGAAAGCTTTTGTTGAAAATGTAGACAGGGGCGACATTGTAACAGCACGGTCCATTATGTTTGAAAACCCGGCCAGCGTTCGTATCGATCACGACGGGCCCAAAGTGGCACTTCGTAAAATGCGTAAATACGGGGTTACGTCGCTACCCGTAGTCGATACACACAATACCTTCATAGGGTTTGTGAAAGATACAGAGATGGCAGAAATGGAAGAAAAAGGACAGGATAAAATCAGCGAGCACCTTCATTCCAAAAAAGAAGTTACTGCTGTTAATCCCGAAACACCCGTTTCGGAGCTACTACCACTCTTCCTTGATAACATATTCAACATGGCTGTAGTAGACGACGATAAAAAACTCATCGGTGTAGTTGTACATTCCTCAGTTATCAGTGAAATGATTGGTATAGGGCGTAACGAAGTTGTTCAACTTAAAAAAGATGGAGGAGTTGACGTATGAAAATAGAACTTGGTAAATACGTAGAAAAAGGAGTCGATTGGTTGTCAGCCAATGCAAGCGGATTCTTTGATGCTATAACTGGAGGCGTCGACGCCGTGGTTACAGCCATGCAATATATACTACTCAACTCTCCTTTCTGGGTCACCATAATAGTATTGGCTTTATTGTCGTATTATTTGCCGGCAAGAGGTAAACTTTTCACCAAAGCGGGCTGGAAAGCCGGTGGCGGAATGTTTATTTTTACTATTCTGGGCCTATTGCTACTTTACTTTATGGGGTATTGGGAAGAGACAATGTTGACCATTGCACTGATCCTTGCTTCTGCACTCATTGCTTTGGCTATAGGAATCCCATTGGGAATCTATGCTTCTCGCAATGATACCGCTGATAAAATTATCCGGCCTATTCTGGACTTTATGCAGACCATGCCGGCATTTGTATACCTTATTCCGGCCATTATTTTATTTAGTGTTGGTAATGTACCTGGTGTTGTGGCAACAATAATTTTTGCCTTACCCCCTGCTGTACGTTTAACCAATCTTGGTATCAGAAATGTACCGGAAGATGTTGTAGAAGCCTCAAAGGCTTTTGGTTCAACAAAAAAACAATTACTGTTCAAAGTACAGCTACCTTTAGCTATGAAAACCATTTTGGCAGGAGTGAACCAGGTAATTATGCTCTCACTTTCGATGGTGGTAATTGCCTCCATGGTAGGTGCAGGTGGTTTAGGACAAGCCGTTTATAAAGGTATTCTCCAGGCAGATATAGGACTCGGTTTCGAAGCCGGACTTGGTATTGTTGTTCTGGCCATTATACTGGACAGAATAACACAAAACCTTGGATTTGGTAAATCAAAATCTCAAGAATAATTTAATAATCAAACAAAAATTTACGAACTATGAAAAAATTAAAATTTTCAATGAAATCATTTTTGACTGTTTTGACAGGTGCAGCATTCCTTACATTTGCTGCCTGCCAATCAGGTCAAAAAGGCGATGAAACAACTGATAAAAAAGATAGGAAAAAAGATCAGGAAATTTCAATTCTTTATCCGAACTGGGCAGAAGGTATTGCTTTTACGCACCTTGCACAAGCTGCTCTTTTAGATAAAGGCTACAACGTTAAAGTTACACCGCTTGAACCAGGTCCAATTTATGCTTCACTTGCAAAAGGTGATGCTGATATAATGATGGATGCATGGTTGCCACATACCCACTCCAACTATTGGGAAAAATTTGGTGACAAGCTTGAGAAAATTGGCGAATCATTCAGTGGTGGTACCACAGGTTTAGTTGTGCCAGAGTACATTGAAGTAAATTCCATTGCTGAACTTAACGACCATGTAGACAAATTTAATGGTGAAATTATTGGTATTGGAAGTGGAGCAGGCATACACGGTAATACCGAAAAAGCCATTGAAGAATATGGTCTTAACTTTGAGCAAGTAACTTCAAGCGGACCAGCAATGATGGCATCACTGAAAAGATCCTATGACAAAAAAGAACCCATCATCATCACAGGATGGAAACCACATTTCATGTGGGCTGATTACGATCTTAAATATCTGAAAGATCCAAAAGGAATATTTCCAGCAGACGTGTGTGCAATTGTAACGCGCCCGGGTTTTGTTAAAGATCGTCCGGTTGTAGGTAAATTCTTCAAAAACTTCAATATGGAAGAAATGAAACTATACAACCTTATGAATGCCATTGAAAAAGGCGACGACCCACTTACAGCTGCTAAAGCATGGTACAACGACCACAAAACACTTGTAGAATCGTGGATGCCTGATGCAATGAAGTAAAAAAGTTGAAATTCAAGCATAAAAAAAGCACCGGCAAATATATTTGTCGGTGTTTTTTTTATGTGCTTTAATCTTTATTGATTATTTTTAAAGCATTAAGTACTTGAAAATATGTAATCATGAAAAAAATACTAATTCCTTTAATTGCTATATTGGTTACCATAGCGTGCGATACTTCAAAAACAATTAAGCAAAGAGCCTTTATGGGCAATGAATGGACAATTGGCGATGATTTACTTTTCAGAAACGATTCAAGTTTTTCATATAAAAAATTCGACCCGGACAAAAATGAAATGGTGGGTGATACGACCTTCCCTATCACAATCACAGATTCAACCATTACCTACAAACTCATTAAAGGTCAAGGACACTACAACGATAACAGACAATATGTGCTTACAGGTGATACTTTAATAGAAACTACGGTAGGATATGACTTTACCTTTGTAAACGAAGAGCCTAAACTCATTTTATACTCCGAGAATTACCCAAAAGTATGCAGCTCAAAAAAGACAAGCATTAACATAAAACCCACAAACCACTATAAGCAGGTGAAATTTACAGTAGCCAAATACAGCATTGGAGACAGAATTGACCGGGACTTATTAAAAACCAGAGGTATTTATAATTATGATACCTACACCATTGAAGATTGTGAACTAAAAACCAATCATGATATCAAAATTAAAATTATCGGATATAACCAAATATATGCCATTGAACGCCACAACATACCGCAATACCGTGTTGATGAAATTAAGGAGGTGGTTACCGCAAAAATGAGTGAAGAACCAGCATATATCCCAATGAGACAACTCAGTGATAAATCAGATTATGCCTATGAATTTTATCGCTGGAGTAAAAACGGTGTGCGCATTAAGCTTGAAAGAAGCCGCTATATTGGCGATTATGCATACAT
Source organism: Salinivirga sp. (assembly GCF_055145285.1). Classification (NCBI taxonomy): domain Bacteria; kingdom Pseudomonadati; phylum Bacteroidota; class Bacteroidia; order Bacteroidales; family Salinivirgaceae; genus Salinivirga; species Salinivirga sp. Next base: position 31,957 of record NZ_JBSRDC010000024.1, read on the forward strand.
GAACCTGCTCGACTCTGATACATGGACATTATACTATGATGATGATGTACAAAAAGCCTTGTTAATAGAACAACACAAAAAAAGTAAGCCGCACAGTACGATAATTAATTAATATTGCATGATTCATGGCCGCTCAAATATCTTCCGGCTTATATCAATATTGATGATATCCCGATCAGTTTAAATGCACTGGCACAAGAAAAAACATGTAATAACCCAACAGAAAGAGCCAATATGCTTTTTGAAAGAGGTTCTCAACTGTGGTCAAAAAACAACAATAAGTCTAAAAGCCTCATATTCAAAGCTATAAAAAACAACCACAATGGGTTGTACCCTATTACTACCTCGCCAACAGGTACTACCAAAAAGCGCAAATAGTTCAGTTTGATAACCATCAGGTATCGAACCTTAACAGATTATTAAACAGAGCATCAGACAATTTCGAAGAAGTAGTCCGGTTATGTCCTAAATATAAAAACCACAAAGCCTATTACTATCTTGGCAAAATTAATTACGAAGGTGGGAACCTTTCAGGAGCTTACAAATGGCTAAAAAAGATACATATCTCAGGTTTCGCAAGACCATTACATGCCCGAAACTCAAAACATGCTCGACCGGTGCAGAGCCTTTCGGAACTTAATTAATAACCCCGTTAGTTTTAATCCGGTACCTATAGCCGGCATATGCACAAGCAACGATGAATTCATGCCGCTCATTGCGCCCGACGGCAGCTATATGATGTTTACGCATAAACGATGGAAACAAGAACGCGGGGACTATGCTCGGAGCATGGTAGAAGAATTCAGCATAAGTAAATTCATCCAATGGGATTCTGCCGGCGCTCCCATCTTCGACGAATCGCAACCCATGCCCTACCCTTTCAACAGAGCGTCCAACCAGGGAGCTGCATCCATAACTATAGATAACAAAGAGTTATTTATAACAGTCTGTAAACAAATAGAACTACCCGACGGGCGGCCATACAAAAACTGCGACATTTATCAAACCGAAAAAAAGTATGGCAAGTGGGGCCCCTTACAAAAATTGAACAAAAAAATAAACGGACTTACAACGTGGGAAGGCCATCCATTAATATCTCCCGATGGTAAAACAAAACCCGTAGCAGACAATAAAACTGAAGCAGGCAGAAAAAAGAACCGGAGGACGGAATTTGTCATTATAGCAAAATAACGCTAAAGTGTACCTTTCAAAGCCAGTTTGCGAACCAAACGTGCTGTATTTAATCCGGTTATGCACACAAATACCAACATTACCGCTGTAGCCCAAACATAAGTGGGTAAAGAACTGAATTGTTCAAGCTCAATATATCGGTTGGCTAAAAACTCAACTACTTGATTGGTAATGACCTCGATAAAGGCTCCACTAATAACCAATACAATAAAAGCCAACAATAACTGAACTATAAAATAGTTAAGGAAAATTACCCTCGATTTATAACCCAACAATATCAATTGATAGATTTCGTCTTTATTGCGTTGTACGGTAAGCTGGAGCGTGAGAGCATACACAATAAGCGCAAGTATAATTATTAACGAGGCTATAAATAGCAGAATAGTGCCACTCAAATGCACAAAAAGCGATACTTTACCTCCCTGAAAAGCATCATGAGTTGTTTCGTAACCTTTCTCACTCAAAAATGCGTACATATCTTTCTCCATATTAGGCTTAAGCTTCAGGATAAGGCGGTCGGGTTTGGTGTTTTCACCAGGGGCAAACCTTTCATTGGCGGCTTTCAGAAAATTTAACGGAACAAGTAACGACTGGATTCGGTTAGAAAAGCCAACGATTGACCCGGAGAAATGCTCTACCCTGCTTTGAGTATAAAGCGTAATATCAAAAGAAAACTGACCAATAAGGCCTTCAGAAACATTTGGTAAACCCTGCGCTTTGGCAAAACCAAAATTATAGAGATTAAGGTAATCTTTGGGAATTATCACCGGAATATGCTCCTCTCCTTTTTCCCAGCCCCAATTCTCCGGAACTTTATCCAGAAAACGTTCCGGAACAGCTTCAAAAAACATCTCGGTACGCATATAAGGCATATTTGACGATTCCTTGCGCGAAGCCTGTACACCAAAAGCAGAACGCGTAAATGGAGCTATATCTGCTACAAAACCGGCATTTTTTATTTCCTTTATTTCTTTTTGTGTAAAACCGCTGAGCTCTTTGCTCATGGTATTTAACAGACTAATCTTTTTATTTATCGTTACGTATTGCTTGCTTTGTCCGGCCTTACTATCAATAAAAGAATTGTACAAATTCCAGGCGTTAAGTGTAGCCATGAGCAAAAAGAACCCTACCAAAGTGCCCAATACTGCACCTATAAAGTATACAACCGGAATATTACTAAAAAGGATTCTTCTAAGCATATTACAAAATTATTTCCTCATTAGATTGCAAAAAGTCTTCGTTCATCAGGCGGGTCACAATAAAATTCGCAGAGCGCGTACTACACTCATCAATTATTAGTTTAGCTGCATTTTGGGCTGTGTCAGGATCCAAATGACTAAATGGTTCATCGAGCAACAGCCATTGGAAAGGTTGAGCAAAAGCGCGTAGAATAGCCAGTCTTTGTTGCTGACCGTAAGACATCAATCCGGCTTTTTTTGACATATGTTGATCGATACCCAGGGCTTTGGCAAGTTTATTTATATCAGAATCTGTGAGGGTATTTGTCAAACGGTTTTTAATATCAATATTCTCTTTGCCTGTCAGATGTTTAAATAACCTTAATCCCTGAAAAACATAACTTAATTGGTATGACCGGATATGGGCCCATACATTTAATTTTATTTTATCGGTAGGCTGGCCATCAATAATATATTGTCCGTGATAATCATTTCTGCGACCAAAAAGAATATCGAGCAGTGTTGTTTTACCTTTACCTGATGAAGCAATTATTTCATAATTAATATCTGGGGTAAAGGAAAAATTGCCATGTTGCCAGAAACTATGTTCAGCATGTGGCATTTCTTCCAAAGGATATGGCAGAAGCCCTGACAGTGTCAGTTCCATGAAAAACTAGTTATAAAGAGGTTTCCGAATAAGGAAATGGATGATTATTTCGAATAATTCTGCTACGATATATGTACCGAAGAGCACCCCAATAGACATAAAAAAACCTGTGATAAGGCCAATAAATCCATCGGTGAGCAAATTAAAATAGTCAGATGCGGTCTCAACAAATACTGCAGCAAAAGTATTACCTATAAATTCATTGACCATTGTTGAACCTATGGACCCGGCCAAATTACCCAGAGATTCAATAGGTGCGTATGGAATGGCAGATAAAATAATGGCAAAAAAGGAAATTAAAGCCGCTGAAATCGGGATTACCGAAATTGCTTCGCCAACTATCTTAATAAAACGGGGAAACAAAAATACGGCACCTCCAAATTCGCGTGTTTTAAAATCATTGGCTCGCTTCCAAAATATGGCAGCAATAGAAAAAAACATTGCCGCAGAAATGGTAAACGTAAATATGAAACATATAATAGAACGTACCAAATCGAATGAATCCAGTGATTTCAACATTGTAAGATAGCCTGTTTTGCCCAACATACCTGAAACGAGCAAATAGGCTCCATATATAGCTATACCAAGGGCAGCAATTTTAAAAACAAAATAAAACAGATTTTTGAAAATCTTACCTGTTTGCTGATCAAGTGAATCAAGTGGTTTAGCAATCAACTTTGAGTATAATCCCATTGTTACCGGGTTTTTTTTAGATTCTTATACCTTTTAATTTTTAAATATAATACGATTTTCTCGATTGCGAAAAAAAAACTGAGCTACAACTCCCTTTTAGTAAAAAATTCTTCAATTTTGCTAATACCTTCCAATAGCTCCTTTTCTGGTCGGGCAATGTTAAATCGCACATAATTCTGACCTTTCTCACTGAAATGCATTCCGGGTATTACTGCCACTCCAACATCATCATAAAGGTCCATAGCAAACCTGAAACCATCAGCATTCCGGGGCAATTTTGTCCAGACATAGTATCCTCCATTTGCCTGAGGAATACTAAACCCCAGGGGCTGCAAGCTCTGTTCCATACGTTTGTAGGAAGATTGTAACGTTTCGCGCAGCCATTGTACATAGGCAGCGCCATAATTCTCCTGCTCTAAATAACTGGCCAAAGCATGTTGTAGTGGAGCGTTTGTGCACAAACCAATATAATCATGGATATCCCGCAAACCCGGGGTGTGTTTTTCATGTGCTACGAGGTATCCAATACGCCAGCCGGTTACGGATAACATTTTGCTAAAACTGTTGATGTAGAAAACTTGCGGACTTAATTGGTCAATTGGATAATAAGGAGGTGTTTCATAGTACAAATCGCGGTAAACAGCATCAATAATCATGTACACATTCTCGCTTTCGCAAATTTCCCGCATCTCATTCATTTCCTGCTCAGTAAATACAGCCCCGAATGGGTTACCCGGTGAGTTGACGAACATAATACGTACCTTATGCTTTTTTATAAACTGCCTTAAATGCTTTGCATCAAACTGTGAATTTGCGTATGCATGAAAAGGTATGTTCATAATGCGGGGCAAATGCCTGTAACTCTCATACACCGGATCAAACGCCATGGCGGCGAAGGATTCATTTATTGTGTTTTTCAGATATTGAACAACAAGAGATAATGCTTCTGTTGCTCCCTGCAGAATAAGTAATTGTTCATCGGTGAATTGTTGTTCCCTGTAGTGATTTAAAATTAGCTTTCTCAGCTTCAAATCACCTATTCCCGGGGCATATTGATGTATTTCCTGATGGGCAATTGCTTCGAGATGTTTTAACAATCTTTCGGGCGGATTAAAACCGGGAATACCCTGGGCAAAATTTATTCCGCCATGCGTTTTCACTTTATTGCTCATAAAGCTTATTAACGAACCCTTTGGCATAGTGTATTTTGATGTGCTCATACTATTTTACCTGTTTCTTATTGCTTTCTCAGCTTGTTCCATGCGCTTAATTGTACCCAAATCAAACCAGTCATTGGGATTGTGCTTCCAGGCAGCGATCTTAACATGGCTGTCCATTTTCAAAAACCAGGGAATTAATGGAAAAGCTTCGTTTTGAGCATTAGCCATTAAAATGTTGCTGTTTACTAAAAAAATCCCGCTAAAAGACAGTGAAACATCTGTATCACAATCATTACGTGTGATAAGTTCTGACGTTTTTATATTCTTCCAGCCACACAACTCATTATCTTTAAACAAAAGCTTACGATTCGAACGTCTATCGCTTACAGCCAGGGTAACATCATTTCCTGAATCAAAATGCGTTTCAATCATCTCACGGATATTAAAATCAGTGTGCAAATCAACATTATGCACCAGTATGGTATGCTCATCCGGCTTTAACAGTTCAGAAGCTTTACATAGTCCTCCACCTGTATCGAGTAATTTATCTGATTCGTCAGAAATACGAATATCAACCTGCAGATTCAATGCGTCTATAAATTCCTTTATTTGTTTGGGAAAATGATGCACGTTAACAATAAAGCGAGATATCCCAAGGTTAGTAAGTTTTTTTATGGTCTTGCCCAACATTGGCTCACCCATAAAACTTATCAGAGCTTTGGGTTTTTGCCGTGTGAGCGGCATTAGTCTGGTGCCAAAACCTGCCGATGGAATAAATGCGACGATGCGTTCATTTTTATTGTTTAACATACATAAGTTACTTTTTGCATTAAGTGTTTGACTTCTATAGTAATACCGGGAAACAATTCTTTGATTTTTGCAGCGGCCTGCTCAGCACAATACACACTTCTATGCTGGCCTCCTGTACATCCAAAACTCATTGACAGGTAATTAAATTCCTTATCTAAATAGGTATTGATGTGTTTGCTGGTAATATCTACGGCATTTTTAATATATGCATCTACCTCATCAAACTGCTGCATGTAATTTTTTACCGCTTCATCTCTGCCGTTCAAAGTGGCATACCTGGGTTCACGTCCCGGATTTGGCAACATTCTGCAATCGAACACATATCCACCGCCATGGCCGCTCGTATCTGGCGGTACGCCGCCACTCAAAAAAGAAAAACTCTGTATAACCAGTTTAAACTTTTCGGGTGTTTTATTTTCATAATCGGGAATATATTCAACCAGTTTATTCAGGCATCCGGCCAATTCAGGTACGTGATTTAATGCTGATAATGATGGAATAATTGACTTCAAATTTTTCAGCGCCAGTGCTATGGAAGTTATAAAATGAGATTTACGTTGAAACAAGCCTCTGAAACCATAGGCGCCCAATACTTGTAAGGTACGAAGCAATGCATTGGGGTAATAATAACCCATAAAGCGGGCCTTATCAATATCTGTTTTGGTTTCGAGTTCTGATAAATAATAATTCAACAGTTGCGCTCTGTCTTCCTCCTGCAAATTAACTTTGGCCTGATAAAGCAATGAAGCCACATCATAGGCCAAAGGCCCTTTACGGCCACCCTGAAAATCAATGAACCAGGGTTCATCATTTTTCAGCAGTATATTGCGACTCTGAAAGTCCCGAAACATAAAATAATGCATCTCATCATTGAGCAGTTGACCTATAAATGCGTCAAAATCAGTTTGTAATTTGCGTTCATTAAATGGGATGTCGTGTAATTTCAGAAAATAGTATTTAAAATAATTCAGGTCCCATTCAATACTTTGCCGGTTAAACACCGGTACGGGATAAAACTTACGCGTATCAAGCAAATGTTGGTCTGTAGTTTGAAAATCGACTAAAGCCGATAGCACTTTTTTATACTGATTGAGCAAATAATCGTCTAAATACAAGTTGTTCCGATTAACAACCGAATCGTACAGCATATTATCGCCCAGGTCAGTTTGCAGGTAGTATTGGCGCGATTCATCAATAGCCAATACTTCCGGCACATTTAGTCCTGCTTTGTTAAACACACCGGAAAGATGAAAAAAGGCCTCATTTTCATCCACATTCGAGTTCATACAACCAATTACAGACAACCTTTTGCTATTCAGCCTGTAATATTGCCTGCCTGACCCACTTTTTTTAAAAAGTTTTTTTACCTCAGGGTCTTCGCCTGCTATTTTGGTAAAAAGTGTTTTTAGGATAGCTTCTTTCATTCGCAATTTAATAAGTTGTTCAAATTTTTCGAGGCCTAAATTAATTATACTTCGGCAGACTTCCATACAGGTTTGTAAAAACTATTTCTTAAAAGCTCCATCGAATAAAGGATATGGGCATTTAAGTGCGATAAAACGAATAAAACCAAGGTTGTTTAAAAAGGGTTGCTAATTTTGCACAAAAAAAGCAATGATAGGACAATCAGCATTATACGATAAATTTAAACAGCTCAACATCAGCTTCGATTATCACGAGCATCCTCCTTTAAACACAATAGAAGACGCGAAAAAGCACAAATCATGGATGGATGCCACCTTTTGCAAAAATCTGTTTTTCAGGAACCACAAAGGAAATAAGCACTACTTAGTTGTTTTACATCATGCATACCCTTTAGATATTCACGATCTGGAAAAAAGGCTCAAACAAGGTAAACTCAGTTTTGCTTCTGAGTGGAGAATGGAAAAATATCTGGGTCTCAAACCCGGTTCTGTATCGCCATTTGGGTTAATAAACGACCACAACAACCATGTGCATGTTTTCTTTGACAAGAACCTTCAGAAGTCAGAGAAATTAAGTTTTCACCCGAATGATAACCGGGCAACACTTAATGTAAAATACGACGATTTCATACGTTACATGGAAGATACGCAAAACGGATATGAATTTCTTACACTTTACGATTAGTGGTCTGTTCGATTGAATTGGCTACGGCTTTCAATTTTTCGGTAATCAATAATAATTCATCCTCATTGTGCTGTGGTCTGGAAAGGCTGTCAATGACCTTTTCCTGCGAATTTTGCAGCTTCGGATACCAATCTCCCGGATCAGGCAGGTCGCCTTGTACCCTGGGTATTACATGAACATGCAAATGCTCCACTGTTTGGCCTGCCGGTTCTCCATCCTGTATGGTCCAGTTAAAACCCTCTAAAGGAAAAACTCTGGCTATAATTTGGTTTACTTTACGTGTAAATACCATTATATTTTCCAGTTCCGGTGCCGATAAATCACCAAACCTTGTTACATGACGTGCAGGAACAACTAAAACATGGCCGGGCAAAATTGGCGCGCGGTTATATATAGCCCTAAAATAACTGTCAGCACAAAAAACCAATGGGTCATCAGAATCAAAACAAAAGGGGCATTCTATTATTTGTTGTTTTTTATTCATGGAAATTACCCAATATGAATGATATTACTGAATATATTTTTTTGACCGCCGTTAAGAATTTCTGCAGGATAACCCACAGCTAAAAAAGACAATACTTTCATATCAGATTGTATATGCAGTACACTTTTCACATATTCCTCTGATGGCGTATTTTCATCGTACGATCTATTACGTATTTGCACCCAACAGCCGCCAAGTCCCAAATTTGTAATCTGCAACATGGCATAGGTAGTTGCAATACTGGTATCTTCAATCCATACGTCTGATATTTTGGGGTCTGCCGTAAAAACTATTACAAACGGGGCATCTTTTAGGAAAGTAGCTCCATGTGGTTTGCTTTGGGCCAGCTGTTGAATTATAGCCGGATCTTTCACGAAATAAAACTGGCATGGAAAATTAGCTTTTGACGATGGAGCCATTTGCAAAGCTTCTTTCAGTGCTTCTATTTTATTTTGTTCTATTGGCTGATTTGTAAATTTTCTAATACTTTGACGTTGTTTAAACACATCATCTATGTCCATAGGTTTCCTTTACTAATTTTTCTTGTGCATATATTTATCGATCATGGCCAGCAATTTCTTTCTTTTGATGGGTTTTGCAATAAAATCGTTGCAGCCGGCATCGAGCGATTTTACTACATCATTGTAATTGGCATAGGCTGTTTGTGCAATAATGGGTATGTCAGAATCGTCTTTTCTGATACGTTGAGTTGCCTCGTACCCATCCATCCTCGGCAACTGTATATCCATCAGGATTATATCCAGGTTTTCATCTTCTTTGATTTCCAGAGCTTCTATCCCATCGTAAGCCCTAAATATTCGATAGTTACGATGCTTTAGTATTTCTTTTAACAAGTGATAGTTTGTATCATCATCCTCAACAATGAGTACATTATGTATCTCTTCCTCTTTTTCTTCAATCACTTTTTCCAGTTTGGGGTCTCCCTCCCACTTGTGGGGTAAAGTGAAATAGAAAGTAGTGCCTTCGTTAATTTTCGAATCTACCCAAATTTCACCTCCCAGAAGTGTTACGAGTTGTTTCGAAATAGCCAGGCCTAAACCAGATCCCTGATATTGACGACTGGTATGCTCTTCAACCTGCCTGAACCGATCAAATATATAGGTAAGTTTTTCATCACTCATGCCCACACCTGTATCGGTAACATAAAACCTTATAAAATCCTTGTCATGAACACTTAGTCCGTAAGTAATGGTTCCTTCGTTTGTGAATTTTATGCTGTTACTCAGCAAATTTGTTAAAATTTGCTGCAGCCTCATAGGGTCGGTTACAATGGTTATTTTTTTGGTTGGCAAATCATAGTTAAGTTCAACATCGTCTTGCTTTCCGGCCCTTTTCAATGATTCCAGATGTACATAATAAATATCATTGAAAAGATTTTTGAGGTCTATTTCTGTTTTATCAATTTTGAGTTCACCAGCTTCAATTTTTGATATATCAATAATATCATCGATCAATTTTAACAGGTGGGTGGAATTGGAATTGATTAATTCAACATATTCTTCCCTGGTTTCCTTATCTACATCATCTTCATTCAGTAAATCAGTAAATCCAATAATAGCATTCATGGGGGTTCTTATTTCATGACTCATATTGGCCAAAAATGCACTTTTTAAACGGTCAGCTTCAATGGCCTTTTCCTTTGCGTCGACTAAATCTAATTCTGCTTTTTTTCGTTTCGAGATATCTCTTGTAACGCCATTCATGCCTACAAAATGATTTCCTTTATCGATCATAGGGCGCGCAATTACCTCCACCCAGAGGTATGATCCATCCTTTCGTTTTCCTCTTGTTTCGAATATATAGGCTTGTTGTATTTGCTGCAAATTACCAGTTTTCAGTCCCTGAGATATGTGAGAAATCATCTCATTTAGCGCATTTAATCCGTCCTCATCATAAACATCGTCATACCCAAGTTCAAGATATTCCTCCACAGTGTATCCGAACATTTTTTGAACGCCCGGTGAGATGTATTCTGTTTTGAAATCGCTATTCAGAATCCATATAATATCTGATAAATTATTAATTATTAACCGGTACCGGTTTCTCAATTGTTCTAACGCTATCTGAGTTTGTTTTAACTCTGTTTCATCAGAACATATAACCAGTGCAGTATCCATTACGCCATCTACAAAAGCCTCAGGAATAGCAACACAATTTAAATAGTTTTCTCTCTGATTAGAGGTAAACTGTATCTCAAATTCTTCGCGCTCCTTATGTGAAAAGATATTGATTAATCTGTTTTTTATTTCAATAAATACATCTTCCGCAAAACCAAATTTATTCAAAGGTTGATTTATAATTTGGCCAACGGTTTTTCCTAAAAGTTTAGCCCCTTCAGGGTTGATATACATACATTTCAATTCGCGATTGAACAAAGCAATTATACCATATGAATTTTCGGCCAGGGACTTAAACTCCTGCTCTTTCTGCCTTAATATATTTTCAGCTATTTTTGTTTGTGTTATATCCTGGGTAACCACATATTGAATTAGAGAGCGGGCGGTCTTATTTTGCGAATAACTATTGTGAATAAACTTTCTGTTTCCTTGTTTCGTAACAATCCAAAAATCGAGAATGTGTTTTTCCTCAGGATTATTTTGCATTTCTTCCAGCATCTGTTTCACCCTGTTTTTCTCTTCAGGTGCAGCGAGAGATTCTACACTTTCGAGGAGGGTATTGATATCGGCAGCACTAAAGCCAGTGATTTCTTCCATGGCTTTGTTGGTATAAACTATTTCGCGGTTTTCTAAAATAGCCAATCCTTCATGTAAATGGGAAGCCATATTATAAAACCGGTCTGAAGAATCAGATTTACTGTTGACTTCGGGGCTCAGGGTGAGCAACACCATTTCTACAAGTATGCCTTCTTGTTCCCGGGTTATGTCAATGGCTGCACTAAACCGTACAATACTTTCCTGCCCGGTTATAAATGCAATTTTTATATGTTCATTTTCAAGTTTTTCATTTTTATGGATTGCATTTAAATCCTTATTAAGAGATAAATCACATATATCGCATATAGTTAGATTTGAAATTTTTTTGTTGTCATATTGTAAAACTTCTCTGGCCCTTACATTCGAGTATAGAAACTGTCCGGGGGCTCCATGCTTATCGAGCCTGTATACCAATACGGGTTCATTGAGTAAATCAAAATATTTTTTGGGTGTATAGGCCATTCATCCGTATTTTTGTTTGAACGATTCTACAATAACTTTGCTGTAGGTTTTAATCAATTCTTTATTTACTAAAAGCTCTGGCATGTAGGTTCCATCTCGTATTTAGCAGAAAGATAGTACATAAATTCCGAAGTTCAAAAAGTTAAATCGAGGTTTAATTTGAAAACATTTTAATCTGCTGATTACCTTGAGCGTCGCAATAAGCTCTGTACATTCCAGTAGTGTTGAAAACTGCAGAGACATTACCAAAAGCATCTACGCCAATAATTCCACCATAACCACCAAGCTCTTCGAGTTGTTTGTGAATAACCTGATTAGCTGCTTCGGTTAAACTTATTTCTTTGTATCGCATAAGAGCAGAAATTTCGTGGGCTACGCCCAAACGGATAAAATACTCTCCCCAACCTGTTGCTGAAATTGCACATGTCTGATTATCGGCCCATGTACCTGCACCTATGATAGGTGAATCTCCAATGCGGCCCCAGCGCTTGTTATTCATACCTCCAGTAGAAGTACCTGCTGCCAGATTACCCTCGGTATCTAATACAGCGCACCCAACTGTTCCATGTTTATCAACAACTGCTTTTAAACGCTTTTGAGATTTATTTGTGATAAAATAGCTGTTATCTACCTGCTCAAGATTCATGGCCTGGCTAAATGCTTCTGCTCCTCTTCCTGAAAGCAACACATGTACACTACTATCCATAACCATTCGAGCCGCAGATATGGGGTTGCGAATTGTTCTTACACCGGCAACTGCACCGGCATTGCGATCTTTTCCCCGCATTATTGAGGCATCAAGCTCGGCATGTCCTTCATGCGTTAAAACAGCACCTTTACCGGCGTTAAAAAGTGGATTGTTTTCCAGCATTTTTAACACCTGCTCAACTACAAAAGAAGCTTCCCTGCCGGATGCAAGTAATGATTTTCCCGTCTCAAGGGCCTCGAAAAGAGCTTTTTTATAATTAAGCTTTTCGGTTTCCGATAAATCATCTGCAGTAAAATTGCCTGATCCACCATGAATTATTATAGCATAGGAACCCTGCAACCTCTCAACATTCTGTTCTACAGGTGGCTTTTGCAATAATTGACTATCGCTTTTAGCCATTTTTATAAGTGGAATCAATAACAGCGGAATGGCAAAAACCAATAAAATAAATAAGTAAGGGCGAATTTTTGAAGTATTCATAATGAGTTAATTGATGGATTAACATATGGTAATTACCCGTGAACTTAAACCTGAGTTTACACACAAATATAATAAAAGCCGGGGAAAACCCTGCTAATAAAAATTATGGTTCAGATTAGAACTGTAAGGTTAGAGATGCTGCAGCGGGTGAAAGATGTATTTCAATATTGTAATTTTCAAGCCACAGTGACAATTTGTTTTGGTTAAGCGAATATAGCACTATATCAAAGGCGAGGAGAAATCCCCCCTGCAAAATTACGGAGTTTCCATAACCTTTGAGCCGTTCACTGAATTTAGTTACTTTTTTACTGCGCTCCTGCAAATACAATCCTGACATTATGTAGGCTACATCCAAACCGGCATTGAACAACAAAATCTTCCCAAAATCTTGCTGAGCAGTTAGCGTTTCAACGAATCCGGGAGTGGCTGCATCGGTGTTCATTGCATCGTAATAGCCAAATCCTGCAATTCCTATATTGACTATATTCCAAAACACATTCATTTCGTGGAAACGGTAGTTTACGCCATTGGTACGAGTCAACATAAAACCGCTAACAGCAATATTACTGATAGCCCAACCTCCCAATACCTGCATTCCATGTTTCTTAAACTGCAAATGTTCATCATTAATTTGCAAAAGCAGACTGTCGGTTTGTGCAAAGGCGGGTAAAAAAAGACAAAGCAACAACACTACAAGAAAGATTTTATATGTAATGCTGAAGCTTTGTCTCATTATGTTGTATTAAAATTTAGTACAATTCGGGATATTCCTTAGGCCTGGCCTCGTGCATTAAATCATACACCACTTCAAAAACATTTTCTGCATTGGGATTTGAGAAATAATCACCATCGGAACCAAAAGCAGGCCTATGTGCTTTAGCACTTAGTGTACGAGGCTCTGAATCCAGATAGAAATAAGCTTTTTGCTTTTCCACAACTTTTTGCATCATGTAGGCTGTAGCACCACCGGGCACATCTTCATCGAAGAAAACTACGCGGTTTGTTTTCTTGATGCTTTCTAATATGCGTTGGTTCTTATCGAAAGGAATAAGTGTTTGCACGTCTATAACCTCTGTACTGATATTGAAATCATCGAGCTGACGGGCAGCTTCTTGTGCTATACGTACACACGAACCATAGGTAACTACGGTTACATCATTACCTTCGTGTACAACTTCCGGTTCACCAATTGGTACGGTAAATTCACCAATATTTTCGGGTACGCGTTCTCTTAACCGGTATCCATTAAGTGGCTCAATGACCAATGCGGGCTCATCGCTTTGTAATAATGTATTGTACATGCCGGCAGCACGTGTTAAATCGCGTGGCACACACACCATCATTCCCCTTATTGAATTAATGACCATACTCAGCGGTGAACCCGAATGCCATATTCCTTCCAGGCGGTGTCCTCTTGTACGTATTATGGCTGGTGCTTTTTGGCCACCACGTGTTCTCCAAAGTAAAGTAGCCAGGTCATCGCTCATAGTTTGCAGGGCGTAAAGCAGGTAATCAAAATACTGAATCTCCGCTATTGGTCTTATACCCCTCATAGCCAAACCAATAGCCTGACCCAGGATGGTAGTTTCGCGAATTCCTGTGTCTGTAGCACGCCATTCACCAAATTTCTCCTGCATACCTTCCATTCCCTGATTTACATCACCAATTTTACCGGTATCTTCACCAAAAGTGACCAATTGGGGGTGTTTTTCAAATAGCGCGTTGAAATTATCCCTTAATATCTCCCGTCCGGGTTTAGTTTCTTCTTTCTCGCTATATTTTATCGGGATTGGTTTAATTTTGGAAACTGCGTATTTTGTTTCTGAATACAGGTGAGAATGATAATCGGGACCAACTTTTTTATAGTTGTCTTTTAACCAGGTTCCCAATTGTTCTTTCAGTTCTTTACGCTTGGGACAGTCAGTGCAAACATGGCGCAAAATACGTTTGGCAGCACTAAAGTTGTCTTTTCTTATTGGCGTTGAAATGCGTTTTAAATTATCGGCTATTTCTCCGGCTTTATCATAATGGTCTCTTTTACATACACATGTTCTGGTTTCAATAATTTTTACCAGCTTATCGCGTTCTTCTTTTAAGGGTTGTGTAAAAGCTTTCCAGGCTGATTTTTTCGCATCTTTAGCTTTTTGAAGTGCATCCTTTTCAATTTTATCCAGCTCATCGGCAGAAGCTATGTTTTCATCTAAAATCCACCCCCGCATTTTCTTTATTGGATCATAAGCCTGTTCCCATTCTAAACGTTCTTTCGATTTATATCGCTCATGCGAACCACTGGTAGAATGGCCCTGGGGCTGTGTAACTTCATCAATATGAAACAATACGGGCACATGTTCTTTTCTGGACCGCTCCACACCTTCTTTAAATAAATTCAACAGCGCCGGGTAATCCCATCCTTTTCCCTTATAAATTAATATACCTTTCTGTCCCTTTTTCTTTATCTCAAAGCCCTGCAAAGCTTCAGAAATAGAGCCTTTGGTTGTTTGAAAGTCTTTTGGCACTGATATACCGTAACCATCGTCGTATACCGACATTACCATGGGAACCTGTAATACGGCTGCAGCATTCATAGTTTCCCAAAAATGACCTTCAGAAGTACTGGCATCGCCAATGGTACCAAAAGCTACTTCATTTCCTTTATTGGTAAAATGCTTAAATTGATGTAAATGCTTTACATTTTTATATATTTTAGAAGCATAAGCCAATCCTAACAAACGTGGCATTTGCCCGGCTGTGGGTGATATATCTGCTGATGAATTATTTTGAGCCATTAAATCTTTCCATTCTCCATTTTTATCAATATTCCGGGTACCAAAATGATTGTTGAAGGATCTTCCACCATGGCTTGGATTATGCTCAAGCGAAGTGTGGCCATACAAAGAAGAAAAAAACTCCCCGGGCGTATACATGTCCGTGGCCAGCATTAGCGTTTGATCGCGATAATACCCCGAGCGCCAATCACCTTTTTGGAACTGTCTTGCCATGGCAAGCTGTACTATTTCTTTTCCATCTCCGAAAATTCCAAATTTTGATTTTCCTGTAAGTACTTCTTTTCTTCCAATTAAACTAAGCTGTCGACTTAAATTAGCAGTAAAATAATCTTTTAATACCAACTCCTTATTGAGCATATTATTTGTTTTTGCAGTTTTTTGATTAGCCATGATCTCCGTTTTTTTCGAGTATTCAAATATTTTTGGTATTTTTGTTCATTCCAGAAACAAAATAAATTGCCTAATGTTGATTTTGAAGGTTTTTTTAGTGAGTCTTGGCTTAGTTGCCTTTGCGTTTGCTGCACTTGGAACAAAAATTCTAATCAGTAAAAGTGGTAAATTTCCGCATACCCATATTGGCGGCAATAAAGAAATGATAAAAAGAGGCATTTACTGTGCTCAAACATGGGATAAAAATGAACAAAAAAAAGCCAGGAAAACATTATTAAAAAAACTAAAACCAGATCCTGAATTTCTTATTTCAGAATAAAATAAGAAAAGCGGCCTGTATAAAGACAAGACCGCTTCTCACATCATGAAAATCCCAAAATCAAAAGAATCATCTATCACTATTTACACTACAAGCACATGCTCCAGCATCACTTCCAGTTGCACTGCAGCATGATTTTTTTTCAAACTGCCCGCCTTTTTTCAAAAACATTTTAATAGCAATGCCTGAAAAAGCAAGGGCAAGCAAGACAATGGTTAATCCAAGTATTATTAAAATTTCCATATAGCAAATTAATATCTTTTTATCCAGTAAACAATAAGGTGTTGAAAAAGTTCATCAAAAAATCGAATATTTTTTTCATCAAGGTGGTTTTTCAGCGCAATATTTTGTAATTTTAAGCATAATAGTAAATCGAATAAAAACAGCGCGATAAAAAATTCATATGAGAACATACGATCAAATACACAAAATTCTTGCTAACAGCACAATAGGTATCGCAGGTGCAGGAGGTTTGGGCTCAAATGTGGCCACAAGCCTGGCCCGCTGTGGAATAGGTAAGCTGGTAATTGCTGACTACGATTCTGTATCTGAAGATAGTCTGAACAGGCAATATTTTTTTTACGATCAAATAGGCATTAAAAAAGTTTGTGCCCTGGAAGATGTGCTCAAAAAAATAAACCCACACACCAAGGTCGCTGCTCATGACATTAAGCTTACCGAAGAAAAGGTAATTGAGCTCTTTACAGATTGTAACGTAATTGTTGAGGCTATTGGAGATGCCAGAATTAAACAGCAGTTAATTGAGTCAGTCCTGGTCAAACTTCCGGAAAAACATCTTGTAATTGCATCAGGACTTTCCGGATATGGCAACAACAACCGTTTTACCACCGAACAATTTGATAAACTATGGGTATGTGGTGATCAGGAAGCAGAAGTTAACGAATTGAATCCACCTATGGCCCCGGGGGTTGGCATTGTTGCAAATATGCAAGCAAACGTAGTTATTGATATTCTGCTTAGAGAAATATAATTGTGGAAATTAAGATTATTACTATTTTTGTTGAGGAAAATTACGCAAAAAGCAAATCTAAGTTAAACCAAAAAAATCACAATGAAACCTCCATACCAAGGCTTTTGACACACTGCGCCTTCGCGTAGCTTCAGCGGAGCAAGGCTGCGCCTTCGCATAGCTTCAGCGGAGCAAGGCTGCGCCTTCGCATAGCTTCGGCGAAGCAAGGCTGCGCCTTCGCGTAGCTTTCGCTTCCCTTCGGTCGCCATAGGCTTGCCGCAGGTGAAACGCTATAGCTTCAGCGAACGCGGACGGAGGAGCGAGGCTGCGCCTTCGCATAGCTCCGGCGGAGCGAGGCACGACCATGATTATTTGGAAGAATACAGTTAGAATTCTGGTTGTTAGTTAAAAGGAGGTTCCATCCGATAGCTATCGGATGAGCATTAAAATCAAAATTATAAACGGATGAAACTATTTATAAACAATAAGGAAGAACAATTCGACGAAAACGAAATGAGCCTTTATAAACTCTTAGAAATAAAAGATCTTACTTTTAAAAGATTGCTTATAAGAGTAAACGGGGATGTAATAAAAGAAAACGATATTAGAAATACCAGTCTTAAAGATGGAGACCAATTAGATATAGTAAGAATTATAAGTGGAGGTTAAATACTAAATTTAGTCTCAAATACCCTATGAAGAAAGCCAATAAGCTATATCGATTTTACCAAAAGTACCTTGCTAATAAGTACGTACTGGCCTTTTTTGTTTTCCTAATCTGGATACTTTTTTTGGATACGAACAACCTTATTCAACGTTTTCGGACCATCAGCCATATTAATAAACTGGAAGAACAAAAAGCCTACTACAAAGAACGAATTGAGAAAGACCGCGAAAAACTCATTGAACTAAGGTCTGATGAAGAGCAATTGGAAAAATTTGCAAGGGAAGAATATCTTATGAAAAAAGAAAATGAAGATGTTTTTGTCATTTTAATTGACGAAGAGGAATAGTTTTTTCCCGCTCACGCATTTGCTGCAACAATTTATATTTATCGTTTGTATATGGCTGAGTCTTGAATAATAACCCTTGGACAGCCTTTTCTACAGGTATTTTTGTATAATAACCCTTTTCATGCGCAAAATTTAAATATTTAACCATTTGAAAAGCATCAAAATGTTGCAAAAGCCTGCGCACAAATTTTAAACGTGAAGCACTATTACTTCTGGCTTCCTCAATCTTTTGCCCAAAACCTTTCGTTTTGAAATACAATTTCAGGCCTGGGCATATTAATTCATCTATTTTTTCAGGATTTTCATACAGCTCCCCCATTTTAAGAAAGAAATTTTGCAATTGAAAAAACGAGTTCGGGTTATAAACCTCTAATTCGCCCCCATCTTCCAAAATATTTTTCATTGCAGGGCCCGTGCCAAAAGGCACACGCGAGGAAACTCTCGGAGATGGATATACGCAGGTGTCATAATTACGGTATATTTGCTGTAGAGGAAACATCTTATGCAGAAAGTAAAAATCCTCCCCGGCATGTTTTTTATTCATTCCTCCTTCTCTCACATATGCATCAGCACTAACCGCAAACGCCGAACCTATGGTATGGTAGGCATAAGGAAAACCTGCCAAACGACAACCTAATACATAATAGTTCAAATAGAGTTCATATAGCACAATTGCATCGCGCATTGAAGGCGACGCGTGAGTCACATCATGATGAAAATCGAGCAGTAAAATATTTGTATCCGGATATTGGCTAAAATGCATTTTCAGTGTTTCGAAATAGTTTCTTTTAACACTGCAGTCAGCATCAAGAGAAGCTATTACACCATCGGATCTTTGGTTACTCTGGAAAATATCAACAGCAGTATCCATCCCTGTTTTACGGGCGAACCCCGCACCAGCATGCTTTCTGAGCATGTCTGCCTCTAAAACCACCCTAAAAAGTAGCTCCCTTGTTGAATTTACATTACACCAATGCTGGAGCAAATTAAACAGCAACAAATTAAAATTTTTTACATTAATAGAAGCGCTCTCTGAATAATTGACAACAATTAATACCAACACATTCATTGGTGCAACAGCGTTTCTGAGTGAATCTAAAGTTGCCAATATCATCGACTCATTAAAAGCAGGTATGACAACAATCAGTGAAGGATCATTATTTACCTGAATATCAGTAAGGCGTGAGTGGCTATTACTTAAATATTTTCTAAATTTTTCCATAAAAAAGAGATCCAACTCACCGAATTGAATCCCTAATTTAAGTGTTAATATTATTGTTTCATGCGTCTGTCATATCTTGTATTTAATTCCTGCAAAACTTCGTTTGTAATATTGAACTTTTGTTTACCATAAATTAAACTACCTCCCATTGTATTGTTCAATATCAAATCATATCTTTCTTCTTCATTAAAAGCTCTAACAAAATTATAAACACTATCGTAGAGTTCCTGATTTATGCTTTGCTCCTTGATTCTTAAGTTATTAGACAATTGCTGATTAAGTTTCTCGAGCTCTTGCTGTTCTGCCATTAATTCCTGTTGCTGAGCTTCTGCTGAAGATTGCGTTAAGAATCCGCCCCGCTGAACCTTTTCCTGAAATGACTGATAATTCTTTTGAAATTTCTGCATCCGCTGCTCAAGCTCTCGCTGAGATTGCTTTTGTTGAGAAGTAAATTGCTTGTTAAGTTCTTTTGCCAGTTTATAATTTAATAACAGAGAATCCGTGTTTATATAAGCAACTTTTAAACCGCCTTCCTGTTCTTTCTGCGCTTTAACCTCTTTTTTATCCTCTTGTGTATTTTCATTTGTTGTATATTTATCCACAACTAACCAAATCAATATTGCCGCCAGGATTATCTCTAAAATCAAATTTCTTTTATTCATACAAGTGTTATTTTGTTCTACAATTATTATATCATTTTCTAAATACCAAAGATGCAAAAATAACCATTTATTGCATAACGAAGTAAAAATGATTTTTTAATTATCAAGAAATACGCCTACTAAAATATGATTATATAATAAGATCATGCGAGAAACGTTAGCTGTAAATACTTCTGTTTACCGGTTTTAATAAATATTAATTCCAGTTAAAACATTACCAGCACAATTAAAAAACAGCGTGAATCGACTGAGGCAGCAGATAAAAAAGAAATATAGACCACAGATTTTTAAACAAATTTAATATTACTATATTTAGAACTTAATTTGACTTTTATTACATAAAGCAGCAAATCACTGGCTAAAAGCAGGTTGACATGGACGAAATGAAGTTTAGTAAGAAACCGGGCGCAAAAGAAAAAAGATACGAGCACATCATTGATGCTGCAGAAAAAATCCTGATTCAAAAAGGATACGATAATGCTACTTTCAACGATTTTGCCAAAACAGCTAATTATAATAAACGCACGCTTTATCTCTATTTTCCTGATAAAGATGACCTTTTTGCAGCTGTAGTGCTAAGAATTTTAACCCGGTTAAGTCAACATGTTGAAAAAAGCATTGACCCACAACAAAGCGGATTAAATACACTCATAGAAATAGCGAATGCCTATTTTACGTTTTTTTATGTAAACAAATCATATTACAAATTACTATGGTCTTACGAAGATAAATACTTTGTTTTTACTGAAAGCACCCATACCTCTCCAAACATAAATAAAACCTATCATATCAGAAGAAAAAACATTGAACTTATCTCAGATACTTACCAAAAAGGATTAAAGGATGGTTCAATTAAAGTAAAAGCAGATCCTTACTTAATTATTACGCTCCTCTGGAGTCAAACGCTTGGCGTGCTACAACTTATTTCGAGAGGTGAAAACATGCTGGCCAAAAACTATAAAGTGGCACCGAAGAAATTATTTACTGAGCAGCTAAGACATTTGAAAGAGAGGCTTACCAGAGAGATTGAATAAGTCGCAGGTAAACGATTAATGACTATTATAAAAAAGACATTCAGATTGTATGCAATCCTTTTTGAGATGGTGAAATTCGCATACAATGTGTTCCGATTTTTCTAATTCAACTCCCATATTTTCTCTCAACCAATGCATTCCCTCTAAAATCGAAATATAAGTATTACGCTTACAACATCTTGGGCCACCATACCTGGAGACCTGCATTAAACCGGCGCCCGTAACTGCATGCAGCTTAGCCCATGATTTTACCGACAGTGAAGTAGTTTTTGTAATATAGCTGATAAAAGCCCCCATTCCAAGCACAGCGCCGCATCCTCCATTTGTTCCACATATGTCGCCGGGAATTTTCACCATACGTGTTCGTAAAATTTTTAATGCTTCGTTCAAATCTGCTATGGCTCCTGTAGCATTGTTGTATACGGTTAATAGTGTTGCAGATACTAGAAAATGATGTTCCGGGCCATGTAGATTAAATAAATCATGCCCCATGACCCTCCCGGTAAAAGAAATTGGGTTTAAACCTTTATATAACAAACACTCTTTAACAATCAAATCATTGGCATCAACCCTGTGGCAAGCATCACAAACAAAGTGTTCATCAGGGCAATACACATCTGTTTCGATTTCCTCTTCGCAATAATAACATTTAAATTTTTTGAAAGATGTACTGTATGTAAGAGGCTTACCGCAGACAGCACAACCACTTTTATGGATTAAAAATCGGTTCCTGACCATAGAATACTATTCACTAACTTCATTCAATTCAAATGGAATTTTCACCAATGTCGAATACATTTGTCCATCACCAAGTACTTCCTCATCATCATAATTCCACTTAACCTGAATATCTTTGCCTTGCATCAGATGTTCCTCTAATTGCTTCATTAACAAAAGTATCATTCTGTTAGACGATGAATTAAAATACTCGATGTACATATCCATCATTATCTTATGATCTATCTCAGGCAAATTACTATCTATCCAGTCAAAAAGGGGTTGAAAAAATTCCACAGGATCTTCAGGAAAAGACCGGCCTTTTATTTCATACTTCTGATTTTCAGGATCAAAAAGTACCTCTGGTGTAGTATCGGTACCTTCCCAAAAGAGCTTCTCCATAGCAATTAAATTTTAGCAAATATAAAAAAAACTCATGCAATTCTACGACTTCTTGTCGATTTATCAAACAATTAGGCCTGATTATTAAGTTCTAATAACATTTAAAACATTTTGTTGAAATATTGGTTTGTTTTAAAACAAAACTAACGAATGCTGCTAATGAGCAGTTCAAAACTGAACAAAAGCAGCTGTTTTTTGTCTATGTTAATGGGAATTTAATATGTAATAAACATTCATTCAATATGTCAACATTTGAAATAAAAATGCCCAAAATGGGTGAAAGTGTTCAGGAGGCAACTATCACTAAATGGTTTATTGAAAAAGGTCAGTCTGTAGAAGAAGACGATGCCTTACTTGAAATAGCCACCGATAAAGTTGACTCAGAGGTACCAAGCCCTGTTGAGGGTAAAGTTATTGATATAAAATACAAAACCGGCGATGTGGTAGCTGTTGGAGAGGTTATCGCAGTTATAGACCTCACCGGTGAAGGAGAAGTTGTTGAGGAATCGTCCGAATCAAAAGAAGAAGAGGAAAAAGAACCTGCGGAGGATAGCAAGCAAGCACCGAAAGAGGAAAAAGAGGACAAGGAGGAAAAGGAAGAAAAAGAGCATAAAGACACAACAAAAGGCTCCGCAGACCTCAACCAAAAATCCAACAGATTCTATTCACCATTGGTTCGCAATATTGCCAAAGAAGAAAATGTTTCATTCGAAGAACTGGAGAAAATAGAAGGAACCGGGAATGAAGGTAGGGTAAGAAAACAAGATATTCTTAGCTACATTGAAAACAAAGGTTCAAAAACACAACAAGATGACCAGCAAAAAAGCGCTGAACAAAAGCAGTCAGGAGAATCTAAGCAAGCAGCATCAAAAGGTGGTGTAGCTCCATCAGTAAGCGGCGACGACGAAATAATTGAAATGACACGTATGCGCAAGGTAATTGCCGAACGCATGGTTAACAGCAAAGACACAGCAGCGCAGGTCACCAGTATGGTGGAAGCAGACGTAGAAAACCTGATGCAATGGCGCAATCAACATAAAAAGGCATTTCAGGAGCGCGAAGGCATCAAACTTACATTTATGCCGCTGTTCATAGAAGCAGTGAGCAAAGCTTTGAAGGATTATCCAATGGTCAATGTAGCAATTGATGGTGATAAAATTATCAAGAAAAAAGATCATAATATTGGAATTGCAGTAGCGCTGCCAGGTAACAATTTAATTGTACCTGTAATTAAGAAAGCAGACCATAAAAATATAACAGGACTTGCGCATGAGCTTAATGACCTTGCCACAAGAGCACGCAATAATAAGCTATCGCTCGATGAGATTGAAGGTGGAACATTCTCAATATCCAACTTCGGAAGTTTTGGAAATGTAATGGGCACACCCATCATTAACCAACCGGAATCAGCTATTTTAGCTGTAGGTACCATTGAGAAAAAACCTGCAGTAGTTGAAACAGAATACGGCGATATTATTGTGCCACGTCACAAAATGTTTCTATCGCTTACCTATGACCACCGAGTAATTGATGGTGCAT
Source organism: Salinivirga sp. (assembly GCF_055145285.1). Taxonomy (NCBI): domain Bacteria; kingdom Pseudomonadati; phylum Bacteroidota; class Bacteroidia; order Bacteroidales; family Salinivirgaceae; genus Salinivirga; species Salinivirga sp. The sequence goes on from NZ_JBSRDC010000024.1 coordinate 55,689, forward strand.
TGGGTGGAGCATATGTGCGCAGAGTAGCAGACTATTTAGAGCAATTCGATAAAAAAAGAACCTTATAAAATTTCAATCAAAATGGCAAAAACAAAAAAATATAGCATAAAAACTACAGATAAAAAAACACTTGAGAAATGGTATCGGTTGCTTACTGTTGGCCGTGCTATTGACGAAAAAGCACCCAATTACCTGAAACAAGCCATTGGATGGTCATACCATGCGCCTTATGCCGGTCATGATGGAATTCAGCTGGCTATTGGTCAGGTGTTTGAAAAAGGTAAAGACCACCTCTTTCCGTATTACCGGGATATGATGACCGCATTTTCTGCTGGTCTTACAACTGAAGAACTCATTCTCAACGGAATATCGAAAGATACAGATCCTGCATCAGGTGGACGACACATGTCCAACCACTTTGCTAAACCAGAGTGGAACATTCATAATGTATCTTCATGTACCGGAAACCATACCCAACAAGCTGCAGGTGTAGGTCGTGCAATGAAATACTATAAAGGCGAAGGCGTTATAATAAGCTCACAAGGGGAATCATCCGTCTCAGAAGGATATGTGTACGAAGCAATTAACGGTGCTTCCAATGAAGAGTTGCCTGTTATTTTCGTTTTTCAGGATAATGGCTATGGCATTGCCGTGCCAAAAGAAGACCAAACTGCAAATCGAAAAGTAGCAGATAATTTCAGGGGATTTAAAAACCTAAAGATTATTCACTGTAATGGCAAAGACGTGTTCGATTCCATGAATGCCATGAGTGAAGCCAAAGAATGGGCGCTCGACAAGCAGCAACCCGTAATTGTACATGCAAATTGTGTGCGTATCCACTCCCACTCCAACAGCGACCGCCATGAATTGTACCGTGACGAAAATGAACGTAATTACGTTAAAGAATACGATCCAATAGCAAAATACCGCAGGATGCTATTGCGTTACGAAAGATTTTCAGAAAAAGATCTGGAAAAAATTGAAGAAGAGGCCAAAAAAATTGTCAAAGATGCACACAAAAAAGCGCTTAAGGCCCCGGATCCAAAGCCAGAATCAATTTTTGATTACGTTACCCCGGAACCTTATAAAGCCTCAAAATATCCCGATGGTACTCATAACGACTCGGGCACCAAAAAGAAAATCATTGAAGCACTCAATGAAACACTTAAAGCTGAATTCAAAGCCAACCCTGATACATTTCTCTATGGACAGGATGTTGCTCATAAAGATAAAGGAGGTATCTTTAATGTATCAAAAGGCCTGCAGCAGGAATTTGGCAAAGAAAGAGTTTTCAACGGGCCTATTGCCGAAGATTATATTACCGGTACAGCCAACGGAATGAGTCGTTACGATGAAAAAGTCAGGGTCGTAATTGAAGGTGCCGAATTTGCGGATTATTTCTGGCCGGCTATGGAACAACTCGTGGACTCAACACATGATTACTGGCGTTCGAATGGCAAATTTGTACCTAATGTAACCATTAGACTGGCTTCAGGAGGTTATATTGGCGGTGGACTATATCACAGTCAAAACATTGAAGGAGCACTTTCAACCCTGCCGGGTCTAAGAATTGTATATCCATCATTTGCCGATGATGCAGCCGGGCTATTGCGAACCTCAATGAGAAGCCGTGGAATGACTATGTTCATGGAACCCAAAGCGCTATACAATGACCCCAAGGCAGCTACCCCCATTCCGGAGGACTTCGAAGTACCATTTGGTAAAGCCAGAATACGGAGAGCAGGAGAAGATATTACAATTATTACCTATGGAAATACAACACACATGTCGCTCGAAGCTGCTGAAAAATTACAGGAAGAACTCAATATGTCCGTTGAGGTTATTGATATCAGATCATTGATTCCATTAGATACCGAAACCATAATAGAATCGGTGAAAAAAACCAACAAAGTGCTGGTAGTGCACGAAGACAAAGTATTCAGCGGTTTTGGTGCCGAAATAACAGCCCAGATTTCCGATGCGGCTTTTGAATACCTCGATGGCCCCATAATGCGTGTAGGGTCAACATTTACACCCGTAGGATTCAACCGTATACTGGAAGAAGCAATATTACCCAATACCGCTAAGATATATGAATCGCTTAAAAAATTAGCCGAATATTAAAATACCCAAATATGAAGAAAACAGGATTATTCTATAGTTTCAATACACATAAAACCTCCCAGGTAGCTAAAAAAATAAAAGAGCTATGGGAAGGTGATATTGAAGAAATTAACGTAGAAAAAGCTACCGACGATCAGTTGATGGCTTACAACAATTATATTATGGGGGTACCCACATGGTTCGATGGCGAACTTCCCAATTATTGGGATGAATTGGTGCCGGCGCTGGAGGATATGAAATTTAAAGGAAAAACCTTTGCCATATTCGGAAATGGAGACCAAAAAGGTTATCCTCAAAATTTCGGCGATGCAGTTGGCATAATGGCTAACCTCGTTGAACAGCAAGGAGGCAAAGTAATTGGATACACAGAGGCAGATGATTATGAATTTGAAAGTTCAAAAGCCTTACGTGATGGAAAATTTGCAGGTCTTATACTCGATTTCGAAAATCAGGCCAGAAAAAATAACAGTCGAATAAAAAACTGGGTTAAACAAATTACCAGTCAAATGGTTTCATAAATAAACACCTAAAAAAATACTGTTATGGCAAATATCACAACTAAGTACATAGGACTGGATTTGAAAAACCCTTTAATTGTAGGTGCCAGTAACCTTACAACAAAACCAAGCAATGCAAAAAAACTAGAAGAAGCCGGTGCGGCTGCAATCGTATATAAATCACTTTTCGAAGAAGAACTGGAACTCGATGCACTAAAACTCTCTCAGGATCTCGACGAGTACGATGAACGACATGCAGAAATGATTAACCTCTTTCCAAGTGTCGACCACGCTGGCCCCAATGAGTACCTCTACGAACTCAAGGAAGTGATCAATGCAGTTAACATACCAGTAATTGCCAGTGTAAATGCTGTCAAGAAAACCATGTGGATCGAATACGCAAAAAAAATTGAAGAAACCGGAGTAGCAGCATTGGAGCTCAATTTCTATTATGTACCATCTGAAATGGACCGGGTACCTTCAGATATTGAAGACGAGCAAATAGAAATACTGGAAGAGCTCAAAAAAGAAATTAAAATTCCAGTGGCGGTTAAAATCAGTCCATATTACACCAACACGCTAAACTTTATTAAAAAACTTGATGAAGCAGGTGCTGATGGAATTATTGTGTTTAATCGTCTATTTCAACCTGAAATCAACATTGAAACCGAGAAAAATGAGTATCCGGATAATTTTAGTCAGAGCGATGACAAGAAACTCTCTTTACGCTTCGCAGCATTGGCTTATGACAAAATAGATGCTCAAATTATTGCCAGCAATGGCATTCACTCAGGAGAGGATCTGATAAAGGTTATGCTTGCAGGTGCAGATGCCGTGCAGGTAGTATCAACCCTGTATAAAAACGGCTTCAATGTCATTCCAAAAATACTCGATGAACTATCTGCCTGGATGGATAAGAAAGGATATAAGTCGCTTGACGATTTCAAAGGCAATATGTCTAAAAAGAACATCAAAGATCCTTATGCATACCGCAGAGCACAGTATATAGATATTCTTTTAAATTCAGAAGAGATATTTAAGTTCAATCCGCAACATTAATTAGTAATTCATTTCATGAAAAAAGCGGCAGGTTATATAATCTGCCGCTTTTGTTTTTTACCAACAAAAAAAGAGGTAGAAAATCTACCTCTTCCCAGAAAACCTAATAGGTTTATTTATTTCTTTACCGTCTTAACAATAGCTTCAAAAGCTTGTGGGTGATTCATTGCAAGGTCTGCAAGAGTTTTACGATTAATTTCAATGTTCTTCGCGTGAACTTTACCCATAAATTCTGAGTAAGACATTCCGTAATTTCTTACAGCTGCATTGATACGTTGAATCCACAATGCACGGAAATTACGTTTTTTAGTTCTGCGGTCGCGGTACTGGTAGTTTAATGCTTTTTCGTGCGCATTTTTAGCTACACTCCACACGTTTTTTCTTGCTCCAAAGTACCCTCTGGTTTCTCTTAATACTTTTTTTCTCTTTGCTCTTGATGCAACAGAATTTACTGATCTTGGCATAACATCAAATTTTACGAATTAACAGCGTTCTTGTACAGAATCTTTAAAGCTGCTTCACTCAGGATTAATAATTACTTGAGTGCTAAACACTCTTTTACATTTTTTAAATTACTCTTGTCTACAATGGTATAATAACCAAGGTTACGCTTACGTTTCTTCTCCTTTTTTGTCAGGATGTGACTTTTGTAAGCATGCTTTCTCTTAATTTTACCAGTTGCTGTGATCGAAAAACGTTTCTTAGCACTGGATTTAGTTTTCATCTTAGGCATCCTTCTACAATTTATATTCTACTTCAAAAATAGCTTTCAATTATTTCTTAGGTGCTATAAACATTGTCATGCGTTTACCTTCTAATTTTGGAAGTTTTTCAACTTTTCCATATTCTTCCAAATCCGTTGCAAGGCGCAACAACAATATTTCACCTTTGTCTTTAAACAAAATGGTACGTCCTTTAAAAAACACAAATGCTTTTAGCTTAGCACCATCTTGCAGGAATTTAATGGCATGGTTCTTTTTAAACTCATAATCATGCTCATCTGTGTTGGGACCAAACCTGATTTCTTTAATGACAACCTTTGTGGCTTTGGCTTTCATTTCCTTTTGTTTCTTCTTTTGCTCGTAAAGAAACTTATTGTAATCCACAATTTTACATACAGGTGGGTCTGCTTTAGGTGATATTTCAACCAGATCGAGCGTATGCGCCTCTGACATTTTGATAGCTTCGCTCAGGGAATAAATCCCGGGGTTCTCTACATTATCACCTACAACTCTTACCTGTTGGGCTCTAATCCCTTCGTTGATTCGGAAACGTGGCTCGTCATTTCTATGACTGGGCCTCTTTTTTCTTCTTTTTTGCGCGATTGTGAAATCCTCCTTCTTTAGTTCAACATAATTTTTAAAACCTGTATTACCAGGATTCGCAAAATAGTGGTGCAAATATCCTAATAAATTTTAACTATACGAAAATTTTTCACTACAAAAATGCGTCTTTCTCTTGAAAAAAAATACTTTAGCGTAAAATTTTTTCAAATGAAGATTGGTTTGCTTTCCGATACACATGGATATTTACATCCCGCAGTAAAAAAACACCTGAATAAAGTAGATGAAATATGGCATGCCGGAGATATCGGTACAATAAAGCTTTTGCGCGATTTAGAAGCCATTGCACCAGTAAGAGCTGTATATGGAAATATTGATGATACAATGATGCGCCAGCAGCTTGCCGAGAATCTCACATTTAGCATAAATAATTTCAAAGTTCACATGACACATATTGGGGGATATCCGGGTAGATATGCATCAGGCATCAGACAAAAACTTCATGAAACCAAACCAAATTTATTCATTAGCGGGCATTCCCATATTTTAAAAGTTCAATCTGACCCAAAATTCGGGCTTTTACACATCAATCCCGGTGCAGCAGGGCTCCAGGGATTTCATCAGGTTTGCACGCTTGTACGTTTTCACATTACAAACAAAATTGAAAACCTGGAAGTCATTGAATTTCCAAAAAAAAGAAGCTGATAACTAACACCAGCTTCCTGTATTACGGTGTGAGATCAAACTAACCCCACTATATCGCTATGAGAAACATTACTTTACATCAATTGATTTGGGTCCTTTTTCTATAGCTTCTTCCTTCTTTGGTAAGGTTACGTAAAGAATTCCATTCTCTTGATGTGCCTCAACTTTATCCTGATCAATTTCTTTGGACAAATTAAAAGCTCTTTTAAAAGATTCCTGAATAAATTCTTGTTTTAGGTATTCAGGGTGCTCATTTTCATTTGTTGCTTTGCTTTCGTAACTAATCGTTAGCACATCGTCTTCTAAATGAATATTGATTTCTGACTTATCAATGCCCGGCACGAAAACCTGCATCTCAAGTTTATCTTTTTGGTCTATAATATTCACATCTGGTAATTTATTATAGCCAAAACCATTTGATGCCAATTCATTATTAAAATCTTTGTAGGCTGGGCGTCTGGTTGTGAAAACTGTAGGTATCATAATTATCTCCTTTCTTAAAAATTATTTTTGTTTTCTTTGTACTCTTATTGGCAAGCGCTATACCAATCCGAAAAACAAGCCACTTTGGCATCACATACCCTAACTGGACTGCCAAAATGACAAAGTATATTAAATGAAGAAAACACAAAACCTTAAAGCTCAGATAGCTGCATTTCTCACAGCCCTGTTTTGGGGATATTCCTTTACATGGACAACAGAAGTACTGGAGTTTTTCAATCCCATGTCTATCATCTTTATGCGGTTAGTGATTGCCTTATCGCTGATGATACCCATTATGCTGGCCTTAAAAATGCGTGAAAAGGTAAAATGGAAAAGCCTGTGGCAACTGGCTCTATTGGGTTTTTTTCAACCCTTTCTATATTTCATTTTTGAGACCTATGGAGTTAAACTGACATCTTCCACACTATCGAGTGTAATCATATCTACAATACCACTACTGGTACCCGTAGGTGCATTTCTGGCATTTAAGGAGCGGCTTACCGCACTTAACCTAACAGGTATTATCATTTCATTTTCGGGGGTTACACTGATTGTATTGGAACGCCGACTTGATTTCGAAGGTGGATATTGGGGTGTTATCATACTTTTTATGGCCGTAGTTACTGCCATCATTTACATGATTTTACTTAGAAAGCTTGCCGGAAGCCATAACGTATTCACTATCAATATTTACCAAAATATTTTTGGCATGTTTTACTTCTTGCCATTTTTTATCAGGGATGGTTTACCGACACTTTTGCAAATTGAATTTTCAACTGATTGGCTTATTCCTTTGGTAGCGCTGGCAATCTTTGGAAGTGCTGCAGCTTTTATTCTTTTTACCTATGCTATAGGCAAAATAGGGGCAACCAGAGCTGCTGCATACAACAACCTAGTACCGGTAGTAACGGCCGTAGCCGCTTATTTTAAATTTGCAGAGGATATTTCATTCCAGAAAATGGCCGGTATTGGTATTGTATTAGCCGGACTATTTCTGGTTCAGCGACAAAAAGAATTAAACCACTAATTATAGTTTAAATTAGCCTTTATTTGTCCCCAGTTCTCTTCCTGGATGCGACGCAAATTGCGTCCATCCGGATTCCGTACAGCAATTTTTCTCATAATGTTGTTCATCTAACGGGGATGACAAAAGTAAGGAAAATCTGTAAAAAAAGCATATATAATATTGATTTTCAGCAACCTTGCAACAAACAATTTAAAAGCACATATTATGGAACTGTTTTTTTAATGAAAGCAATTTGGTATATTCATGTGTGGCGGAACCATTGGTCTGATGTCTTCGTTCGATGCACCCCCTTTTTCAAATCCTTTACGCATACCGCGGCCTCGTCCTCCGCGCTTAAAACCATGCCTTCCGCGAATTCTGTTCAGCATAAAATGTTTAAACTGATGTTCGGTATAAAACATTTGAAGAATTTTCTCATCACTCATAAACGACCTTAGTTTAGCAATATAATCATCACGGATTTGATCCCGGTGCTGTTCAAATTTTAAGAAACGCGTCAATGCCGCTTCACTGCTCTCTGCATCAAGTTTTTCTTCAGAATATTTAATTAAAAAACTCCTTTGGGCTCTCCATAAACTATCTCGTTTTTGAGAATAGGTATTATATATCGGCCAAAATTTTAGCGCCTCCTTTTCGGTTAAATTCATTTGTTCTGTAAAAAAACCAATTTTCTCGCTTTTATAAAATCTTCCCGGCTCAAAATCCTGGCTTTCTTCGGTAGGTTGATCATTGTCGCAGGTTACAAACAATCCTCCTATTAAAATAAGTATTGCTGATTGTAATATTCTCATGATATTCTTGTTGATTTATTTATAAATAAAATTAATCATTTTCATATAATAGCTCTTCATCGGCATAGCCTCCTTGAATCAGATAGGTATCATACTCATCTGTAAGTTCGCTTTCCATACCTTCTTCAGAATAATATTGCAACATGTCAATATCGTAGCTATACAATTCTGATTCAACACCTGCTGCTAACAAATCAGATTCGGATGTTTGTTGCTGGTCAAACAAAAGCCAACCACCAACTAGTGATATTATAAGCACTGCTGCAGCAGCAATACGTTGCCAGTTTTGGTTCAGGCGTATCACCTTAGGTGAATCTGAAACAGTATTCTGCATTACTTCAGCTTTCAGGTCACTAAAATAATGCTCCGGTACCTGAAAAGGATTCTGTTTCAAATCTTTATTATGTATATCCTTGTTTGCCATCTTTTTATTGTTTCGTATATATGACTAATTTTATATCAAAAGGTTTAATAATCAATTGAATCTGCTTTAATTGTTTCTTCGATTTTTTTTACGGCATGATGATACGAGGCCTTCAAAGCACCTACAGAAGTTTCCAGAATATCTGCCATATCCTGATATTTCATTTCATCAAAATATTTCATATTAAAAACAAGCCTCTGTTTCTCAGGAAGCGTCAATATTGCTTTTTGCAGTTTGGTTTGTATTTCATTACCATCAAACCACTCGTCACTCTCAAGCGTTTGGCTTAGATTAAACATATAATCATCGAGATTATCGGCTTCTGTGCGTTTTTGTTTTTGCAGAAAAGAGAGTGCCTCATTGGTGGCAATGCGATATAGCCATGTGTAGAACTTACTATCTTGCCTAAAAGAGGATAGATTTTGGTATACTTTTACCCATGTATTTTGTATCACATCATTGGTATCTTCATGAGCAATCAGAATTTTACGAACATGCCAGTATAGGCGTTCGCTATAACGATCGAGCAACTCCGCAAAAGCTTGTTCGCTTTTGCGGGTTTTACCCATGATCAGTGTAATTAATTTTTCGTCAGATTTTTTTTTCATGGACTTTGCATCACAAGTCCCGGGGAATTATTTACGGCTAACAGCGCGTTTGGCTGCTTTCAGAATATTGTCTGTACTTAATCCGTATTTTTCCATCAACTCCTCGGGTTTGCCGCTCTCTCCAAAAACATCATCCACAGCTACCATTTCTAAAGGTGCCGGAATATTCCTACCCAATACCTGGGCAATACTCTCGCCTAATCCACCATTCATCATATGTTCTTCGCAAGTTACAGCGGCTTTGGTTTTGCTTACTGATGCTATGACTGCTTCAACATCCAAAGGTTTAATTGTATGAATATTGATAAGTTCAGCTGAAATGTTTTCTTTTTCGAGCAAGTTAACAGCTTCAGCCGCTTTTAACAGCATATGCCCGGTAGCAAAAATTGTTACATCGGTACCTTCGTGCATTTTTACAGCTTCACCAATTACAAACTCCTGGTCTTCCGGGGTAAAATTAGCCACTTTGGGCCTTCCGAAACGGAGGTAAACCGGTCCTTCCATTCTTGCAACCGCAATTGTTGCAGCTTTAGTTTGGTTATAGTCAGCAGGATTGATAACTGTCATATTAGGTAACATTTTCATCATGCCCAAATCTTCCATAATCTGATGTGTGGCACCATCTTCTCCCAAAGTGATACCGGCATGTGAAGCTGCTATTTTTACATTTTTTTGCGAATAAGCAATAGATTGTCTTATCTGATCGTATACTCGTCCGGTAGCAAAATTGGCGAAAGTAGCAGCAAAAGGAACTTTACCACCAATGGTCAATCCGGCAGCCACCCCCATCATGTTGGCTTCGGCAATACCTGACTGAAAAAACCCTTTAGGAAATTCCTTTGCAAAATCGCCCATTTTCAAACTTCCTGTAAGGTCAGCACAAAGACCTACTACATTTTCATTTTCTCGCGCAGCTTCAACTAATCCTGCACCAAATCCCGACCGGGTATCTTTGTTTCCTGTGTTATTAATTTCAATCATATTGTATGTAATTTTCGTGCAAAAATAATCAATAAAAAGTAACCCTGACAGAAGCACCCGATTTTATTTCAAACTCCTTTTTAATTGCCTCTAATACATTGTGTGCTGAAATAGGTCTGTAAATCGCCATATATCTTCCGGGAAGCAAGACAAGGGAACTAAACGATTCACCTTCAGGAAGATTAGCCACCCATGTCACCTGATCGTTCTGAAGTGAATAAACCGCACAATAGCCATTCTGATAAGCAGAAAAATTAGCTATACCGGGTTCCGGAATTTGTATCTTAGTTGTGTAACTTTGTAAAATTTCTACACTATCAATCTTTAACCGTGGCAAGGTAAGTACTTCTACATTGTAGTAACCGATGATATAACGCTCCTTCTGCTCCACGGTTTGTACATGTACAAGGTTTCCATTCATATCTTTTACAAGAAATTGCAAATCCCGATATTGGGCCCCTTTTGGTCTTTTAAGCAATAATGTTCCGCGAGGTGCATCAATGCCTATCATATTGTGTGTACCCGGAGAAATAGAAATAGAATCTTTGGAAACAGGTGGAAGCGTATGTACCACCATTCTGTAATCTGACAAGGGATCCAAAAATATTGTATCAGGGACACCTTTCAAATTAATGGTATGAAAATAATTATACCGTGGTTTCTTGCTAAACATATCGTAGAATGTCATTCCCACATTGCTTTCAGTAGGATTTCCGTAAGCATCGATTAAATTTACCTGCACAGTTGTATTATTAAGCGCTTGCGAAATTACAACACCCATTACATCTTCAAAGCGGTCCTCGTTGGAGGCATCATAATATTTGCCCACACAATTAAATGTTTCTTTAAAATCAGGATCGAGTCCAATACCAACCACAAATGGTTTTAAAATTACACCTCTTTTTTGCAGATCTCTCGATACAGCACATGGATCTCCTTCACATGCTTCAATACCATCGGTTATCAGAATAATTACATTCCGACAATCGTCATTGGGGAAATCTTTAGCAGCTTGTTGCAGAGAATAAGCTATGGGCGTCGTGCCCTTGGGTTCAAGCATTTTCAGCTTCATTTGAATTTTCCCATTATTGTTTTCAGAAAAGGGAACCTCCAGCCTGGTATCCTCGCAATCTTGTGGTGGTACATAACTCTGATGACCATACACACGTAAAGCCATTTGTACATTTTCCTTTGTTGACAGGCTATCGACCATCTTTGCTAAAAGTCTTCGCGCAACATCTATTTTCCGGGCACTTTCCCATTTTCCAATCATGCTTCGCGAGGCATCAAGTACAAATAATATGCGGGTACAACGATCGGGTTTTTGACTATAGGTTATGTTTATACCTAAAAACAAAATCAGGATAAATATTATATTTCTCATGGTTATCTTTATGATAAGAACGTTTAAAGAAAAAATTATTGGAACCCAACATTAAAAACGCCAAATTTGTTAAAATATTGGAAGATTGAGCCCATGCACAATCAAAGCACAATACAAATTAACGAAAAAGATTGAAATCTATGCAAATAAACGAACTGATTGGTTTTTTGAATACCATTTATCCTCCTCAATATCAGGAGTCGTATGACAATTCTGGTTTATTGGTAAGCCATGACAACCCGGAAGTAAACAAAGCTTTGTTGACCCTTGATATAACGCTGGAAGTAATGGATGAGGCCATAGCAGAAAATGCAGACCTGATTATAGCACATCATCCAATTATTTTTAAACCACTCAAGAAAATTCATCATAAAACACCAACTGAAAAAATTATTCGTAAAGCACTGGCACATGATATAGCAATTTACAGTGCACACACCAACATGGATAGTGCAAAAGGCGGCACAAACGACAAGCTTTGCGAATTATTCCAGTTGAAAAATTGCAAAGTACTCTCGCCCATCAAAGATTATCTGTACAAGCTGGTAGTTTTTGTACCTGAAGCTCAGGCTAATGAAGTGCGACAAGCTATTTTTGATGTAGGTGGTGGCAGTATTGGGGAATATGATAGTTGTAGCTACAACTTGGAAGGAAAAGGAAGTTTCAGGGCTGGTGACAACACGGACCCGTTCGTAGGTAAAAAGGGCGAATTGCATTTTGAAGCAGAAACGCGCATTGAAACCATTGTACCTAAACACATTTTGGGACAAACCATCAGCAGGATGATAGAAACCCACCCTTACGAAGAAGTAGCGTACGATGTTTATCCATTGGCTAATGACTATGAAGCAGCCGGATTGGGAAGAATCGGAACCATGGAGAAACCCATGTCGCAGAAAGATTTTTTAGTGTTTGTAAAAGAAAAACTGAATGCAGACCATCTACGATTTAGTGGAACAGCAGAAACTATAAGTAAGGTAGCAGTGTGTAGTGGAAGCGGTAGCTCATTAGCCCGTGTTGCAGCGACAAAAAAAGCTGATGCTTATATCTCTGCAGACTTTAAATATCATGAATTTCAGGATGCTGCAGAACACCTGCTGATAATAGATGCAGGCCATTATGATACAGAAAAATTTGTAAAAGATATATTTTATCGACAAATTACCGAAAAATTCCCTAAATTTGCACTCAATTTATCAAAAGTGAATACGAATCCAATCAATTTATATTAGGTATGGCAAAAAAAGCTTCGAAAGCAACCACGACAGATATGAAGGTGGAAGATAAGCTCAAAGCGCTTTACGAGCTTCAGTGTGTGGATAACGATATTTTCAAGATTCATACTTTACGTGGCGAATTACCGCTCGAAGTACAAGATCTTGAAGATGAACTTGCTGGTCTTGACACACGTATCAAGAAACTTCAAGAGGATATAGACAACCTGGAAAAAGAGGTAAGCCACAAAAAGACCGAAATAGCCAATTCGGAAGAACTCATTAAAAAATATAATGAGCAACAAATGAATGTGCGGAATAACCGGGAATACGAATCTATTTCGAAAGAAATAGAGTTTCAGACCCTGGAAATCGAATTGGCAGAAAAGCGCATCAAAGAGTATTCTGGAGCAATTGACCAGAAAAAAGAAAGCATCGAAAAATCAAAAGCGGCATACGAAGACCGCATGAAAGATTTGGATGCGAAAAAAGGTGAGCTTGATAAAATTATTGACGAAACAGCCAAAGAAGAGAAAAAGCTTGAAAAGCGAGCAAACGAAATTTCAAAAAAGGTTGAAGCTCGTTTACTGAATGCTTATCAGCGGATAAAAAACAATACACAAAACCGTATTGCTGTAGCCTCAGTTGAACGTGACGCCTGTAGCGGATGTTTCAATCGTATACCTCCACAGCGTCAGGTCGATATCCAAAACCGCAAAAAGATAATCGTTTGTGAATACTGTGGTCGAATATTAGTTGATCCTGGTATGACCGATGATGTAGATTGTGAAAGCAAAAAATAAACATAAACGAATTGTAATGTTCCAAAGAGAGAAACCCACGGGTTTTTCTCTTTGTTGTTTTGTGCTGTTTGTTTTACTCTTTATCAGTACAGAATTAAGCTATGGACAGAGTAAAAACACAGAGATTTACCACAATGCTCTGAATGGCAACTTCAGCCAAAACACCGCTATAACCCGCGACTTTGCAAAAAATAGAATAAATTCAGACATAGCCACCCCTGCCCTGATATCTGCCACTATTGAGGCGTTTCTGAAAGCCACACAAAAAAAAATCGCCAACGCCGCAAATTTGACCGGAGGCATACTGGACTCGAATGAAATTACGACCTACGATAGAATATTTGCCTATTCAGCTAAAAGTCTGTTAAATGCTCTTGAAGAAGATTATCTATCAGCACTTTACACAAGCTTAAAAGCTTATACTTCGCTAAAACAACACATAAAACACCAGAGCTGCATTGAACCTGAAATCGTTGCCCTGTCCAAAATATTCAACACCGTGTATAAAAAAATTCCATCTAATTATTGGTTTTTATTAAATATGGCCGGAATTGACACGCTAACCTTTGAGAAAATCCAACCATGTTCTGTATCAAAATATCCTGGATTAGTAACCACCATAGGCATTGTGCAACAAACGCTAAAAGAAAAAGATACCCTGAAAACCAATCAGAATACACCAGCCATAGGTCATTTACTGGCAGCAGCATATTACATAAAAAAACAACAACCGGGCAGTGCAGAGAAACATTTAAATTTGATTGACAGCTCCGGCAACCAGCCAACGGCACAATTTTACTACCGTGGCGTAATGCACTTAACCATGGGGCGCTACAGTAAAGCCAAATGGTATTTCAATAAATACCTGTTTTTACAGCAAAAAGGACGTTACATCAAATCGGCATTGCTCCGTAAGAAATGGATTGCCGTACTTCAAAATCGCCCTTATCAGCAGTTAAATAAAGCCATTGAAAGCAGGGGTACAACCTACACTTTCAGCGACCGGCAGGCCCTTAAAGAGTATGCTACAGCATACAATCCCGCGTTACTTGAGGTTAGAATCTGTTTCGATGGAGGCCGATACGAGGATGCTTTGCAGGTATTGACCACAATTAAGCCGCAAAACCTGTCCCCGGAGCGGGTATCTGAATTTTACTACCGTAAAGCAAGAGTTTACCAACAACTTCAGGACTATAAACAAGCCCTTGAGGCATACGAGAAACTTATGGGCACACCCAACACAGGAAATTACTTTCATAAAAAGGCTATGCTCGAACGCGGAAAAATATTAATGCAAATAGGCGAAATCGACGCTGCCACTAAAAGCCTTAATGAAGTTAAAAACATCAGCAGTAATATGTATTCAAAAGTGTTTGAGCAGGAAGCAGCACTACTATTGGAAGAGATAGAAAATAGCCAGGAATAGACATTGTTTTAAAACACGGCCATTTCCCACTGCCCACTCCCACTGGCCACTCAATGGCCTTCGCAATTGCAGATAATTAGATGTAAACTTTATTTACATATTACAGCCGTAGTTCTCTGAGTGGGGCTTTGGGTAAGCATTGCGGGAATCGAAGAGAACGGCCATTTCGATTCGCGCTGCCCTGCCCTGCAAACCACTCAATGGCCTTTGGTATTATATGAATTAGATATATAGATTTATTTAAGTCACAAAGCCGAAGCTCTCTGAGTGGGTTTTTGGGATGGATTGAAGGAATCGAAGAGAACGAATTCTACCAGTAATAAGGCATACCCGACTAAATCAATCCTTTCGTTTCCTGTATTCCTTCATTTGCTTCGTGGGTTCAATGATGGTGTACCCCTGCCAAAGATTATCATCGAATTGGTTCACATAGATGGGTTTAAAATACGCTGGTTGCTTAAATCTGTTGAAAGCAGCAGCAGTGCTTTCTTTTCTGTTTACTACAAAAAATTCCAAAGAGGAATTTTGCTGAAAGGCAACATCTACCCTAATTTTAAGCTCTTTTTGCTTTTTATCGAAAAGAAAGCGATCACGCTTCTTTTGTAACCGCACATTACGGTCGAAACTCAAGTAATTGCCTTTTTTTATTGAATAGTATTTCAATTCATAGTTACCCTTATATTTCTCAAAAAACACAGAGCCGCTAAAGGCATTCTCTGCATAAGCAACACCAAACAGGCTAAAATCAAGTCCGTCTTTGCCGGGTGCATATTGATAATCGGCTCGTATGAGTGCATAAGTTTTGGTTGAAATATACAATCGGCCGGTATATAGTCCACTATAATCCGGTTCAAAGTCAATTACATAAACGTCTTCCCCATTTACGCTTGTTCCACCTGCTAATTCATAATTGTATTTACGCGTTTTGTGCAAAAACTCCCAGAAATCGTCGTCCTCAAGTGTTGGATATTTTAACTGATACCTGACCCGCCTGTTGGTATATTTCACTTTCCATTTTCCTGTATTGGCAGAATCTTTATGCGTTTGCGTGGTATCTCCTAAATTTAACTTTTCGCTGAGAATGCCCGTTTTAACCTGCCAATATTCCCCAGATCCCGTTTTAGAAAATGCTTTCTCAAAAATATCCAAAAATTGCTCCAGCTCAGCAACATCCTCCTCCTTTAGCGACACGATTCGTATGGGATCAACCTTGACAGAATCCTCCAGATCTTTATTTGTATAGATATCCATTAAATAATCGTTAAATGAGGTGGTGACTTTTGGAAACTTTTTCGCAACCCGCTCAAAAATTGCTGAATTGAGTCCTTCAATATTGTTTTTCTTGTAATCGGAATCGATGTGTTCCATCGTAGTAACATATTTTTGCCGGATAAATGTCTGCTGCTTAAAGGTGGTTTTTTTATAGTTTTCATCCTTGTTTTCCAGCACTTTTTTCACAATGGATTTCGCGTCGGGCGCACTTCCAAAAACCACCATTTCGGTCAAATCGACAATCTCCTCAGTCAAAAGCACCTTCGGATCCTTGGTTAGTTGGCCAATGGACATATTGCGGGTTTTGAAACCTATGTATTGAAACCGTAAAGTATCAGACTGGTGCAAGCCACTGGTATCAATTGCATACCGGCCATGCTCATTACTGATCACCCCTTTTTGTTTGCCCACCACATAAATATTGGCATAAGGCAAAGGTTTACGACTGCCAGATTCCAACACAGTGCCCGAAAGCATTTGCACCGAATCTTGTTTTTGAGCTGAAAGGTTAGTGCTAAAAAGAAAGCATACGAATACGGGTAATACAAAAAGCCTGATCATGGGTTAAAGGGTTGTTTTTGAAAAAATCGTTTAATAACTACAAACGGGAACGGCATTATTTTCCATATATTATAAAAACTGTATTACAAAGTGGTATTTATTGGTTGTAAATTATAATAATTTGTTAAAATTTTGGTTTATAATATAAACTACTTTATATTTACACCAAATTTAAACTATAAAGCTATGGAAGATAAAACAATGAAACCTGAAGAAAGCCTCTCAATCATTAGTTCAATGATTGAAACGGAAAAAATGCGTTTCGGGGAGAATGGCTTCATCTACCGATTTTGGGGTTGGATGGTTATTGCTGCGGCCATTCTGCAGTATTTACTCATTTACATTGAATACCAGCATCATTATTTTGCCTGGTTCCTGATGTTGGGTGGAGGTATCTACACTGGTATTTACTACAGTAAGGAGAAAAACCGGGTTCGCATGCCCTTATCAGGCAAGTTAATGGCCTATACATGGACAGCCATTGGGTTAAATGCATTTATTGTTGCTTTTTTACTTCCCCAAACCATTGACAATTTTGTACTTCTATTCATTTTGTCTTTTATCGGTGTTGGAACTATTTTCTCAGGGGCAATGCTGCGCTTTCCACTTATGATTACAGGAGGGATCATTTGCAATGCACTTGGGTTTTTAAGTATATTCACGCCCTTTGAATATTGGGGATTATACAGTATACTTGCCATCACATTCGCCGACCTGATACCCGGGTACGTATTGCGCGCTAAATATAATAACCGTAAAAATGTTTAAAGACCTTGATCCCATATTGCATTCCCAGCTACGACTGGCAGTTGTTTCACTTTTGGTAAAAAACGCCAAAATGGAATTCAATGATATTAAATCTGAAACAAATGCCACGTCCGGCAATCTTAGTGTGCAATTGAAAAAGCTGGAGCAGGCAGGGTATATTACCATTACCAAAACTTTTAAAAACAATTATCCCCTCACAAAAGCTGAAATTACCGAAAAAGGGCTCAATGCCTTTGATCAGTATGTGAAAAATATACAGCAATACCTAAAGTAAAAATTTTTATCATTTTGGTTTACAATATAAACCAAATTAAAATATAAAGCTATGCAACCTAACAATTTAAAAAACATATCAATAATCACATTGTCCATTTTCTTCTACATCGGTATTACGCCAATCTTTGGACAAAAAGCAAATGATCTGAAAAATCAATCTTACAAAGCCTATCTGACCAATAGTCTGAGCGTTTGGAAGGTAGTTGAGCAAAATGCCGAAAAGCAATACAATGCCAGTTCGAATAACATGCAGGGACTGCTGAATCTGGCAAAAGTTCAATACGGTTTACTCAACACATGCCTGGCCAACGAGGAAAAAAAGATATTTAAGAAATACCTGGAAAAGGCAGAAAAAAACGTAGAAACACTTCTTGAAGCCAATGAGCGATGGGCCGAAGTTCATGCGCTCAGGGCCGCACTGTACAGTTTGGAAATGGGATTCAGCCCATCAAAAGGAATGTTTTTAGGGCCCAAAAGCGAGGAGCACATCGAAAAGGCCATCAAATACGACGAAAATGAACCTGCCGGTTGGGTGCAAAAAGGCGGATCGAAATTGCATACCCCTAAAGCTTTTGGCGGAAGCATTTCTGAGTCGATAAAATGCTACCAAAAGGCCATCGAACTTTACGAAAAGGACACTGCACATGCCCACAATAACTGGCAATACATCAACACAATTGCCTGGCTGGGAATTGCCTACTCAAAAGATGAAGCTTATGACAAGGCCAAATCGACCTTTCAAAAAGCACTGGAAATTGAGCCGGAATACGGCTGGATAAAGCATGTATTGATGAAAAACCTGGAAAAACAGATGGAAGAATAATCCAAAAAAATGCCTTTAAACCATGAAGCATTTTGTCCACAGCAGGTCCGGGATATTGCTGTTTTGCCTACTATCAATCCTTGTGGGATTGGACCATGTGCAGGCTCAACAAACCCGCTCCATACAAAGCGTGGTGATCGACCATTTAACCAGGGAGCCACTGCCCGGCGCCAATATCATCCTGCAATCGGATATTTTCACTGGTACCACAATCGGTACCGATGGGAAGTTTACCATTCAGGTATCAGAAAAACAGTTACAATATGACAGCCTGATAATCTCATTTCTGGGCTATCATGACCGTACCATTGCTTTGAAAAAAGTTGCAGCATCGCACCGGATATCACTAAAACCCAAAGCAGAGCAACTCGAAGAAGCTGTAGTGGTGGCACGAAGAATCATTGCCGAAGAATTCACCATCAAGGAGATGAAACAGATGGACATTTACCTTAACCCAATTGCCAAAGCCGATCCACTTCTGGCAGTGAACGCCATGCCAGCATCTACCACAACCGACGAATCGGCAACCATTAGCCTGCGTGGAAGCAGCCCGGCAGAAACCGGAATTTTCTTTAATGGTGTACCCATTTACGATGCTGTGCGCTTTTCACAATTGAATGGCATTGGTACTTTCAGCATCTTCAACACGGCCATAGTAGAACGGATGCATGTTTTTCCAAGCAACCCTCCGCTAGAATATGGCAACACATCATCCGGACTCATCTCCATACAGAGTAAAAACACCCTGACCAAACAAAATCAGCATAGCATTAGCCTATCGCTGGCTAATATAGGCGGGCAAGTGGTTCGGAATATCGGAGAAAAAACAGGGTTAACGGTTTTCGCCAACTATCAGCCATCGGCAGGTTTGATCGGGGTAAACGAGCAGGCGTTTGAGAATCTGAAAAGCTTTTATTCAGCAGATATGGGTATGCATGCCATGCATCAACTTAATACCAAAACCCAGTTAAAACTCTTCAACTATGCCAACCTGGAAGGATACGAATATAAATTTCGACATGCCAGCTTTAATGGAGTATTCGATCAAAATAAAAAACGCAACTTTACGGTAATCAACCTCAACCGGAAGCTAGCTTCGGGTGAACTGGATATCAATACCAGCGCCAGCTTTAGTCTTGAAAAATACGACTATGGCAACACGCTGGTAGACATGGACAAGCGGGATCTTTATGCCGGCATCAGCTATCTGCATTTTTTCGATCAATTTTCCATAAAAACCGGCATTTCCAATGACTCTCGTCTTCAAAAACTCGATGGAACCTTCCCTGTTTTCGGCTATGCTTTGGGCAATGAACACCCGGCATTTGACTATACTGAAGAAAAAACCATTGATGTCACGGAGGCTTTTACCTATGGCAAATATGAGTTTAATGAAAACTGGATTTCCGGAATGGGCATCAGGAAAAACCTCCCCTACTCCAACCAGGAAAACTATTGGAGCGGCCAATGGAACGTAAATTATTCATTTTTGAAACATCACGCAGTAAATGCATCAGTGGGAAGATACCACCGATATGCAATGCCCAATGCCGAGACCGAAAAGGTTACTTTTTACCGTAGCGACCAAATATCGCTTGACTACAGCCTTGAAACCGACATTTTGGAACTCACTGCCGCTGTGTTTGCCAAAAACGTGAAATTCGACCAAACAAAAGAGCATGTAAACGGAGCCGAACTATTCACCAAACTTTTCCTGTTTGGCAACAGGCTCACCTTCCAGGGATCATACACCCTGATCGATGCCACACGCAAAAACAATGGTACAAGTTACGCGGGACCCTATGACCTGGAATACTTTGTGCGCAGCAGTTTAAAATATCAGCACCATAGCAACCTTGACATTAGCCTGATCATGCTCTACCGGCAGGGGCAATGGTACCGGTCGGTGGTCAACCGCCACTACGATGCCTCATTGGACGTTTATGAGCCGGTTTATGCCGACCGGAACAATATGACCCGGTACCCGGAGTATTTGAAACTGGACCTCAGCCTTTCTAAGCTTTGGCCCATATCATCCGGGCTGAACATCATCGGTTTTATGAATATCAGCAATCTACTGGACACCGAAAATGTACGTGACCTGACGTATAACCACGACTATACGAACTACACTTACGACCTTTTCTCAAAACGCACGGTTTATTTTGGCGGGATTGTGAATTTTTGACTTTTTACCCGACAAATTTCACAATACTCCCCTCTTCTTCATCATTTTCGACCATTAAAAAACGGTCGATTTCCGTTTGCAGGTCTTCGACATGAGAGATTATCCCCACTATTCGCTGCTCTTTCCGGAGTTGTTTCAACGTATCGAAAACCAGCGAAAGTGAGTCGCGGTCGAGCGAGCCAAATCCTTCGTCCATAAAGAAAAATTGCTGCTTAACGTTCTGATATTGCTGTATTTGTTCGCTGAGCGCCATGGCAAGCGACAAGGCGGCCTGAAAAGTTTGTCCGCCGCTGAGTGTTTTTAGCAAACGGGTGCGTCCATCGTGCAGAAAATCGCGCACGATGAAATTGTACTTTTCGTCGATATCCAGTTCCAGTTGATTATGCGTAAGTTTTCGAAAGCGCTCATTGGCAATGGCGCAAAGCTGTTCTAAGTAAATTTGGCTCACGTAGCGCACAAAACCATCGCCACGGAAGAGTTTGACTAGCACGTCTAAATTGGATTTTCTTTTTTCCTGAGCTTCCAAATCTTTTGTGAGCCGGTTTTTTAATTCCAGTTTCTCGTTCAAAACTTTGAGTTGACCTTGCAAAGCCCCGGTTTTGGTTTCCATTTGGGTTATTTGGTCGCGCTGCTCATTAACAGTTTTTTCTAACGTCTGATAAGCCTCAGAATCGAATTTCTGATTGCCCAATTCCTTCTCCAACTCATTTAAACGGCTTTCCTGTGTATGCAGTTGCTGGTAAAACGTTTCTATTTTCTTTCGGCTACCTTCGACATCTATTGCATGTTTTAGTATTTCGAGCACTTCTGAGCGCTGGCGGAAGCCATCGGCTTGTAATTTTTCTGCGACCTCCTCTTCCCTTGCTGTTTTCAACTCTTGTTGTGCAGTAAGTTGTTTTTTAGTTCCGGACAACTCAACCTCAAGGCGTTGCTGTTGCTTTTCTAACTGCTGAATATCGGTAGTGAGTTTTTGCAACTTTTCAAGGCTCGTTTGCACTTCTTGTTGCTTTGTCTGCAACTGTACTTTGGTTAAGGTCAACCACGATTCGTCAACTTCTGTTTTTTGTAATTCAATGCGCGATTCCAGCCCGGCCTTCCGGTTGGTGTGCACCTGAATTTCCTGCTTCAACTTTTCAATAACCGACTGATCTTCCAATTGCTTGTCAAGTTGGCGGATTGATTTCTCAAGTTTCTGCACATCAGCTTTTTGCTGTTTGAGTTTTTCCAGTGCAGTTGATAGTTCTTCACGCGAATATTGGATTGATAATTTTTTGCGGTCTTCGAGACATTGATCCAACAACTTTTGGGCTTCGTCAACCTGTTTTTTACGGGCTTCTAACTGGCCACCTTCTTTCTTAAAGCGGTCTTCTAAACCGTTAAGCTGAATCAGTGCCTCATTTAGTGACTCGCGGTGCTGCTCCTGGCGGCTGATTTGCTCCTGCACATTGTATTTTTCCTTTGTCAGGGCTTCGTCAGAATAAGGTTCGGGGTGCTCAGAGGCTCCGCACAGAGGACATTTTTCGCCGGGTTTCAGCGACTGTGCATGGGCTGCCAGCCCCGATTTTACATCTAACTCCTCTTTCTGTTTTTGTAACTTTTGGAGCGTATCTTTTTTTATCCCAATGGCCTTCTGAACAGCGGTTCGGGCTTCGTTAAGCTTTAATTCGCTGTAATTTCCTTCAAATTGCAAATGTTCAGCTACACTTGCCAAAATTTGTATGCGCTGACTTTTAAGTTCTTCAATTAACTTGTTTACATTTTCATGTTCATCCTGAGCGGTTTTAAGCCGCTGACGGAAATTATCCTCATCCTTAAAACTATTTTGCAACGCGTACAAAGCTGATTCGTCGGGCAACTGTTCGCGAAGTTTTAATAACTCTTGCTGGTGCTGGTCGCGCTCTTTTTTGCGGTTATTCCACTCATTTTGAACCTTTTCAAGACTCTCGCGGTTTTGCTGCATTTGTTTATTCAGGTTTTCGAGCTCTTGTTGACTGTCTTTTATGCTCAAAGCCTTTTCTACGCCGGTAATTTGCTGCTTGTGCTTTTCCTCATCACCGTTTTGGTCGAGAACCTGCTTTTGGTGGGCTACAGCATCATTCATTTTTTGCTGAACCTTTTGCAAATCCTGAACCTGCTTACCCTCCTGTTTTTGCAAGCTCGTTATTTCCTTATCAATTTCATTGAGCCTTTCCAACAAAGCTTCATACCGCAAACGAACTTTCTCGTATGTGTCGACCCGTTTTCTCAACGCATCGATGTCTGCTTTTTGCTGCTGAAGTTTCGTTAATTGTTCCCGGGCTTCGGATATTGAAGCGGTGAGCTTCCTGAGCTCTGCTGCTTTTTTCAGTTCCTGCTCCTGCCCTTCCAGCGCAGCTCTTTTTTCCTTTAATTTATGCTGATGCGATTTCAGCTCCTGCTCTACGCTTTTCAAGTTTTCTGAAGAATACTCGGCCAACTCTTGTAAACGCCCTTCCAACGAGGTGATGGCGGTTTTTGCAGCAGCATGAAGCCGGTTTGCCGGATCTCTCAAATCGAAGCGCTCCAGGGGAAAAAGCTCCCGTAACATTTTGGTGCGGTCTGTGGCAGAGAGTTGTACAAACTCATTGAATTTTCCCTGTGGAATAATCACAATTTGCTTAAAATGCTCATATCGAAGTCCGATAATTTCCGTTGCATCAGCACTTTGGAGCGGCGACCATTGTCCGTCTTTCCATTGATATGCCTTGCGTTCGTTTTTCGATATATCCAAAAAATTCCTGCTGTTCCTTCGGGCATTGGCCACAAAGCGGTACCGGTTATTCTGATGGCGCAGCGTAAAATCGATCTCCAGCTCATCGCTGCGGAGATTCATCATGTTGTACAGCTTGGAGTCGCGGTTGTTGAGCCGCTCGGTTTCGCCATACATGGCATACGAAATGGCCTCCAATACAGTCGATTTACCACTGCCGACCTTACCAAAAATGCCAAACAAACCGGCATCGGTCAGTTTTTCGAAATCAATAGTTGTCTCGTGGCGGTACGAATAAATGCCTTTTATTTTGAGTGTTTCCGGGATCATTGGTCGCTTTTTTGGTTGAGAATTTCACTGAACAGTTCCATCATTTCTTCGTTGGGCTCCTGTCCCTGCGTTTCCTTAAAATATCGCGTAAAAAGCTCTGTAACCGATTGGTTCATATCAATTTGCTTTTTATTTTGGGTAGATGCACTACGGTTTTTGGGCTCAGGGATGATATTAATTAGGTTCTCGCTGGCATCGTGCAGCCGCTTGTTTTCGTCGGCTTTGAGAAAATCATCGGTGCGCATGGTAATTTCGGTAAATGCTTCGGGATTATCGATCAGCCATTTTACAGCTTCATCAACCTGTTCAAATGTTTTGCGTTTAAGCTCGCGTCCTTTTTTAAGCTCAACTTTCTCTATGCCGGCTTCTTTCCCGGGCTCCAAATTGACAACATGCACATATTTCTTTTGATTAGCTTCGCTGAAACTGTAAGCCAGCGGACTGCCGCTGTATTGTACCGGTACTTTGCTCCCGCTAATTGCCTGCGAACGGTGCAAATGGCCAAGGGCAACGTATTGCATTTGTTCAGGAAACAAATCGGCGTATACCAGGGAAGCATTCCCAACTTTCACAGGTTTTTCGCCTTCAGGCTCTTCCGGCGGTTCCGAATCACGGTTCCAAACGAACAGATGCGCCGTCAAAAGATTAACACCTTTTTCATCGCAATATTGAGTGGCCAATTCCTGCCACTGTTTTTGCAAAGCATCGCGCAACCCCTGCTCCTCATCAGTTCCCAAGTACTGTTTCATGCGAATTTCGCTGGCATACGGTGTAGCAATAGTGCGCAACGGAACGTCCTGCCCGGGCAGTTTCAATTCCAAAAAACCTGCATCGGTGCGCAGCACTTCGAAGCCGCTATCCAGCTTAAATTCAGGCGATTGACTTGTAGGGTAACCCAGAAACACAATACCGCACTCGCGAGCCAACGGATCGGGCGCTTCGATGCGATGCGGCGAATCGTGATTGCCGGCAATGGCAATCACCGGGCGCCGGCCATCTTTGCTCAATTTTTTCAGGCCTTTGTAAAACAGCTCGGTGGCTTCATTGGACGGATTAGCCACATCGAACAAATCGCCGGCTACCAAAATGGCATCAACCTGCTGTTGTTCGGCAATTTCGTGTATTTCATCGAGGACTAAACGCTGCTCCGGCAACCGTTCACGGTTGTAAAGCCGTTTACCCAAATGCCAGTCGGATGTGTGGAGGATTTTCAAAATTGCGAATTTTTTGAATTAAAACCCAAAGGTAGCATTGTTCAGACAAAAAATGTAACTGTTAGTAGAATTGATATTCACAAGTTATCAATAAACAATTAAAACAGCATATTATGGCCCAATCTCTTTCCCAACTTTACGTAAACATTATTTTTCATGTAAAGTCAAAGTATCAAAAGATTCTGAGAAAATATAAAATGAATTGTTTCAATAATCAATGAACACATTAATAATATTTACAAAACTGAGGAATTACAAACAAATTCAACTATCCGGAAATTCCGGATAGTTCGTCAGGAAGGGAAGAGAAACGTAGAGCGCAATATTGAGCACTATAACCTTGACATGATAATATCGGTGGGGTACAGAGTTAACTCAAAACGAGGCACAAAGTTTCGCCAGTGGGCAACCCAACGATTAAAAAACTATTTGGTAGAAGGCTATTCCATTAACAAAAAACGCCTGGCACAAAAACAACAAGAAGTAGAATACCTAAAAACCGGTATCCGAATTATTAGCCGGGCAATTGAAGAAACAAGTGATGAAAAAAATCAACAAATATTTTCCATTTTTTCAAAAGGACTTACTCTACTTGACGATTACGACCACGAACAACTTGACAAAAAAGGAAACACAAAACAGGAAGCAATATTCCCAACATACAATGATTACATGAGTTTGATAAAGGGCATGCATTCTGAATTTCGCTCAAGTGTGTTTGCCCAACCTAAAGACAACAGTTTTAAAAGCTCGATTAATCAGATAAGACAAAGTTTCGGTAATACAGACATTTATTCAACAATAGAAGAAAAAGCAGCCAATTTATTATACTTTATAACAAAAAATCATTCATTTGTCGATGGTAATAAACGTATTGCGGCTGCCTGTTTTGTTTACTTTCTGGAAAAGAATAATATGTTAATAAAAAGTGATGGTTCACCAATAATAAATAATAGTACCCTGGCCGCATTAACACTATTTATTACTAATAGTAAAACAGAAGAGTCGGAGATCATTAAACGACTAATTATAAGTATTCTAAACAGAAATAAGCATGTAGTTTAATTTTTCCTCAAAAAGCTCATCAGCTTGAATGAACGCTCTACAGAGGCATTTGAATGACAATTGCAATTACCTACTCCCCAATCTCTAAAACAAGCTTCCCCTGCAATTTGCCTTGTTCAATTAATTCATGAGCTTCTTTGATGGCAGACAATGGCATTCTTCTGTCTATAAGTGGTTGTATTTCTCCCCGTTCAAGCATTCCGAACAGCTTTTGCAGGTCTTCTTTATACCAGTCTGGGTGCTTTTTGCGCATGCCGCCAATGGTGTAAAAAGTTGTTTTTTTACCATTGGGCAGCAAGTTCCACAGCATCAACTTCATGAATTCTAACGGGATATTGCCTCCCTTGCCCATCACTGCATTGTAAAATCCATAAGCAATTAATTTACCTCCAGGTTTCAATGTGTTAAATGATCTTTTAAAGTTTTTTCCTCCAATGGCATCAAAAACAACATCTACTCCTTTTTCGGTTTGTTTTTTTACTTCCTCAACGAAATCCTCTGATTTATAATCTATGGGAATTGCTCCATATTTGCTAACCTGCGGATGCTTTTCTCGCGAAGCTGTACCAAAAACTTTCAATTGCAACTGCTTCGCCAATTGTAGTAATGCCTGGCCTACTGCCCCACTGGCGCCATGCACAAGAACAGACTGTCCTTTTTGAAGGTTTGCTTCGCGATACATCATCTGATAAGCAGTAACATACGAAAGCACAAGACTTACTGCCTCGTCGGCATCCAAAGATTCAGGAACTTTAATCAGCTTTTCAGCCGGAATGCACATATATTCTGAGTAAGCACCAATAACGGTCATGTCGGCAACGCGATCACCTTTTTTGAAATTATTAACTCCGCTGCCGATTTTATCTACCACACCAACCATATCGTAGCCGGGCGTAAAAGGCGGTTTTTCTTTCACGTCGGGGTACATGCCTTTACGAATCATAACATCCGTAAAATTGGCACAGGTAGTTAACACCCTCACACGCACCTCATTGGGTGCCGGCTCCGGTAATTCCTGTTCGGTAACGAGTTCAAGTTCATTGATGCCTCCAAATTGTTTGATGATAACTTTTTTGTAGCTCATAGAAAACTCCTATTTAATTAGTGGGTTTTTCATTGCTGGTTGTGCCCGGCATAATTTATCGACAAATTCGCTGACTGTTTTGCATTTTTGGTTTTGCAAAAATGCTTCCAAGTTGCCTTCATTTAAAATCTTTACACGTCTTTCAACCTCTTTTTTGAAGGTTGCGGTATAAAAAAAACCGGTTTCACCACTCTTTTGTGTCTGCTCTAATGGCTTTTGGAAAATTACAGCATCAAATGCATTGTACATGGTTTGATTGGGAGCGCAATCGGCCATATGGTTTCCTACATAGTGTGTTTCACCAAAGATATTATTCTCAAGGGGTACAGCAACCGATCGACCTCCATTCATTTCAAATGCTGCATCCCATTTCCCTTCATCCATGCGCACCCATTTATAATCGACACGATCCAGACCTTGCATACTTTTTCCTGTTTTCGATTTTATTTTAGAAATATGCAGGTTCATATTATTGAAACGAATGGCATAAGTTTTTCCGGGATGCCATTGATGAAAAAATGTACCCGAATTCCAGAAAAATGCACCCTCTTTTTTGCGAATACCCTTGTAGGCATGGCGCGTATTGGTAAGAAAAAATCCTTTTTTACCGTTTTCAAAATCTTTCATATAACTCAGTACAATACTGTACATAAAGTGATCGCGACTAATCAGCGTTTTGCGAAATTCATTGTAATCACTCCTTGTGTGAATAGCCTCCCAGTAAATAGGTGGATTAACTGCAATTACACGAATACGCTTTTCCTCAGTAAGTTGCCTGTTCACTTTCCATACAGTAGTCAATAACTCCAGATAGGTTTCATACCGCCAACCATAAGTATAACCTCCCTGAAAAACGGGATAAAGCAAGGAGCTGTCCATTTCCGGCGAATTCAAAAAAGCATCCAGGTCTTTTTGAATATTCGTTTGAAAAACTTCGATAAAAATATAGTCGATGGTTTCCGGTTTTTGGCGAATATAATCGCCGTAAAAATCAAATGGCTCCTTTGCAAAATGGAGGGCATCATCAAAAATTATCAAATCGTGGTTTTTCAATTGTTGATGAACAAGCCCTACCGGCTTCTGCCCTTGCTTTTTTAGAACATCGGCATAATCATCTACAGTTTGTGCATGAGCGCATAACGAAACATATAGCATGGCAAAGAATGCTAAAACAAATACTGATTTCTTCATTTTTTTAAGGTTTTATGAAATGAGTTATAGGTCAGACAATTCATAACAGGTTATTGTTATTGGTGTTTACTGTTTTTTACAACAAAAATATAGGCCATGATAAGCTGAGCCATACCGGCACCAAAATACAACGGTTGTAAAAAGCTCCGGTAACCAATCCATGCAACCTGGCTCACAATCCACACCATCATTACAAAGCCAAAAAATGCAGCGATATATGGCGCCATTTTGTGTCTCCGTAGTGAAAGCACCGTTCCCACACTGTTTCCAATGCCGTTTACAACAAAAAGAACAATTCCGGGTATTAAAAAAGATGAAAATGGCGTACCGGATAACATGTGCACATCAAGCCCAAGTGCTTTTCCATCAGGGTTTGTCATGAGGCCAAAGCCACCGGCCAATGCGCTTAAACCGTTAAAAAACTCAAGAACTATAAAACTTTTTCGGCTCAGTTTGGTGTTCATATCTTTGCTTTTATTAGTAAGGACGTAATATCTTCTAAAATGTTATTCGGTATCGTATTCAATTCAATGTATTCCAACCATATTCGGTCATTATAATTTTTCACATTACAGCCAAACATACTTTCAGCTTATTCAATCTTACGTCCCACAAAACGTATTACCGCATTGTTTCCAATGTGAAAACGACCTTCATCCAAATCAATATCTTCTTCTCTTAGTTCGAGGATATCGAACCCGGAAAAATCAGTTAATAATTCGGCCTTAGAATAAAGCATGTCTATATTTTTGGGTCCGCCACCGCTCTCTCCGGGTTTTAGCCTGCTTAGTTGCTCTTTTCTGAATCCCTCAATAAGCATTACCCCGCCAGGCTTAAGGTAACTACTCAAAATTTTATGATACTGTAACCTAAGTCCTGGAGCAAAATGTGTAAAAACAAGCGATATGGCATCAAATGTATTTTCCTCATACTGTAATTCTGTGAATTCTCCTACCCGGTAATCAATCTGAACACCATGTTTTGCAGCGAGGCGCAGTGCTTTTTCCTGGCCGGCGCTGCTCAAATCAAATGCATACACATCCCATCCCAGTGTGGCTGCATAAACGCCATTGCGTCCTTCGCCATCGCCGGGCAAGAGTATTTTACCGGGTTTCATCTTATCTATTTGAGATTTAAACCACTCATTGGGTTTTTCTCCATAAGCATATTCCGGCTGATTGTATCTTTCGTCCCAAAACTCTTTCATAAGTTCATTATTTCTACCATGTAGAATTCAACAAAGGAGGAAATGTTTACGCTAATTAAAGATTATTACTTAACCTTTACCCAAACCCCTGCCGTGATAAGAGGCAAACCCGGAAATTAAATTTTGTTGGTTTGATTATTAAAATTCCTGCTTATTGTAATAGTATCCAAAGGGCATGATGTAAAGCGGTGTTTCTTTATCGGGGAGTTGCATAACTTTTCTTACTTTCTCATCATTAAAAGCCCCAATGGCGCAAGTGCCCATATGGAGAGACTCCACCTGCAAATAAACATTTTGTGCAGAATGGCCCAAATCCATACACACATAGCGTTCAGCGCCTCTTGTGCCGTATTTTTGCGTAGTTCTCTCGTAGAGGGCACTGTAAAACAGGCATGCGGGAGCCTCATAAATCATTTTCTGATTCAGGGCAGCGGCGGAAAGCTCAAGCTTTACATCCTCATCAATTATTCGCTCAATCTGATGCTCACCCGCCAAATACCGGTAAACTCCCGGTTCAATATCATTGACATTACCGACCAACAAATAAAGTTCAAGGGGGTAAAGTGCACCTGCAGAAGGCGCTGTACGGAAACCACCCCGCAATTGCTTGTGGCTTGAAGCTTTTGTAATTCCATAAGCCGACCACAACACCTGGGCAACATCTGAGGCATCCAGGGCTTTGTCGACAAAGTGCCTGTGGGAACGTCGTTGTGCCATTGCTTCCTCCACAGAAAAACCACCTTCTTTTCGGGGTGAAGGTAATTGATAAGTCAATGATGATTCCTTTACAACTTCAAATGTTTCCATATTTTCTATAGCGTTGTTTTTCTCTTTACAAGATAATGTTAGCATAAATAAAATCACAAAAAGAATGTGATAATAAATTTTGTTCTTTTTCAGGTACTTCATGTATAAAATAAGTTAAATAATAAACACGTAACTATCCTCCACAATGTGATAATCTCCCGGGACCAAGAGCCGTGTACCACTTATGTTTTTACCATCAAGATTTAATGTCCCCGAGAGCAATACTCCTTCTTGTTTATCGAGCGTAAAATTATTGTTTCTTTTCAAATCAAGCAACGCTCCTTTATGAATAATTCTTTGAAGTTTCTTGTTTTTTAGTTTGGCATATTCCCTTGTCACCGACAATAAATTTTCTGCCATTCGTCTACCGGCAATTTTCCAAAGGTTTTCTTTAAGATATTTATCTTCATTAAGCAAACGTTGAATTTTAAGATATTTCATACGCAAAGTCGTCACGGGCGATTCTGCTTCAACCGTGGCAGAACTGGATTTTCCGGTTAGAACAGCTATTTCACCAACCACATTACCAGGTCCCAGCACAGCTACCACTTCATTACCAATAGATACCTTAACAGTCCCCCTCACTATTACGAATATGGCATTCCCACTATCATGGTGTTTAATAAGCTTATCACCAACAGAATAAACTTTGCTGGTAAATGCCAGCGACACTTTTTTTAACATATGAATTTCCACATCTTCAAACCAGTCCATATCTTTCAAAAGTTTAATATTCTTTGGCAATTTTACTGATGGTGGTTTTTGCAATAATTGCTTCATTCGATTTTCGATGGCCTGGACCATTTTTGCTGACTCTGAAGACTCTAAACGGCCTTTTTTCTGTAACCGTTCTACTGTTTGCATCTCATGATTTAGTAAAGACCTTATGGCTTGTCGTGTAGAAATTGCATTATAAATTTCGGGGTAACTTTTACGCAGGTTTCTCAAATAGGTAAGCCCATGTATACGATTTTCATTTATTTCTTCTTCAATAATCTCAAGACTGCTGGTTTTCTCTCCATCTTCTCCCTCCTCCACCTCTCGGTGCATGCTTTCAACTAATTTAAGCGCATCTTCCTGAGCCTCAACAAACCCCCTTGCAGAATCGTAGCTAATAGCAAGGCGTTCAAAAAACATATGTTTGGTCATTTTTTCCAGCAAGGGCATATTTTGCAATCTTTTAAGAAAACCTGGCGTTTTCCAGCTTTCTTCCAAATCATTTCTTTCACTCAGTGGAATAAGTCCACCGGCATCTAAGATGGTATTGATACCTTCTGAAAGTTTTTGCACAGCTGTTGGACCTAATAAACCTACTTTAAACTGGTACCAGTAACTACTTTTTTCCTGCTCAAGTATTCGCCTGCGTATTTCTGCAATGGTCTCAATTTCGCCAATTTCTTCTTTTGAAATTTCCGGCATAGGTGGCAAATATTTTTTCACCTGTTGCCAGTTGGCATGATTCATAAATCGGTCGCGTTTAAGATTTTCTGTTGCATTCTCAGCTGTTTTACGTAAGTAAGCCTGGGCATTGTATATCATTTTAGCTTTGGCCGGAGCCAATTTAGTAAGTCTTAGTTTTTGAATGAGAAATTTAATGCTTATGGCATTGATTATTAATGTCATAATCACAATGCCGGCAGTGAAGAACAAAAACTGGTTCTGAATTTTTTCCGGCAATACAGCAGGGTCCAATCCTGCAACAACCAGGGCAAGTGCGAGGCCAATGGCCCCTCTCAGTGCACCATACCATACAACTATTGCATTCTTTTTACTCAAACCATATCCAGTATTCTTCATAAAAGGGTAGAAAATTGCAACTACAATTGCCCGAACAATATGAATTCCGACATAAATAATTAATAAAATGAGGAAGTCATTTCCGGTAAAAACAGTTTGTTCTGCAATTATAACCCCAACTATGATAAAAATGAGGGTATTGGCTATAAAAGCGAGCAATTCCCAGAATTCATGCAGAAAATGTTCTACCTCTGGACTGATTCTGGTACGTCCTACACTGGCCGCAGCAAGGCCGAGCGATACCAGTCCGAGTACTCCGGAAACATATAAGAAATGTTCCGCGATAAAAAATGTGACGTAAGCGGCAGTTACTATTGCAGATATTTCAACCATCGGGTCATTGAAAACGCTGCGCACCCAGCGAATAGTGACTGAACCAACGGCTAATCCAAGCAAAACACCGCCAAAGGAGATATAAGCAAATTTAAGTACAGGATGTAAACCAAAAACAATGGCTTCCAATCCCCCCATATCAGGTGAAGCACCTTTTATGCTACCGAGCAATACTAAAAAAATCACAATGGCAGTGCCGTCATTCAGCAATGATTCGCCCTCGATAAGGGTTCCCAGTTTTTTACTGGCACCTAATTCTTTGAGCAAGGCCACTACAGCTACCGGGTCAGTAGCACTGATAACAACTCCAAACAACAGCGCTATCTGCCAGGTCCAATCGGGTAAACCAATGCCAAATTCTTTGATGCCAATAATAATAAATGCCGTTAAAAATAGGGCAACAATAATTCCGGGCACAGCCAGAATAGCAGCGTTTGCAACAGTTTTTTTAAAAGTATGGACATCCATGGCAAAAGCTGCTTCAAAAATCAATGTTGGCAGAAAAATATATAATATTAAATGCGGGTCTATATGGCCCGCCCAAAGCACAGCATTAGTAAATGTATCTGCCCAATTTTCGAAAAATCCCATGCGTACAGCCATACCTATTATCAAACCAATAATGAGCAGCGTCACTGTGTAGGGAATTGGACTTTTGCGAAGAAAATGGCGTGTGGCAGCTCCGATGATTAGAGCCACAATTACAAAAAATAACGGTGACATGTCTGAATTGTGTCCTGCTTCATGTGATTCGCTTTGCTCAGCATCTACGTCAACAGGTTGACTTTGTTCAGTTGCATGCTGAGCAATTTGAACTGAGTCTGCGGGCACATCAAAAGCTTTGTTATGATTTGCAAAAATACTAATGGTACTTAGAAGAATAGCGATTACAACAATGGCAAAATGGCTTACTTTCATTGTCAGCGAATTAGTTAGTTAGACCAATTACAAGTTAAAACTAATTCCTGACAAATTCCAGAATTATTTTGTAATAATGGTTATAAACAAAAAAGGAGGCTGCCTGTGCGGCAGTCTCCTTTTTGATTTATGCGATTTATCTATGAATTAGATATCGAATTTTATACCCTGCGCCAAAGGCAATTCTGTACCATAATTAATGGTGGTTGTCTGTTGTCTCATATAGGCTTTCCATGCATCAGAGCCTGATTCGCGACCGCCTCCGGTATCTTTTTCACCACCAAAGGCACCACCAATTTCAGCGCCTGAAGTACCCACATTTACATTGGCAATGCCACAATCTGAACCGCTATTGCTCAGGAATGACATTGATTCCTGAATACTGTCAGTAAATATAGCACTAGAGAGGCCTTGAGGTACCCCATTATGGAGGTCCATTGCCTCATCGAAAGATTTATACTTGATTAGATACAAAATTGGAGCAAAGGTTTCTTCCTGCACAATTTCGAAATGATTTTGTGCTTCACAAATTGCAGGCACCACATAAGTTCCCGTTTCGTAGCCTTTACCTGAAAGCACTTCACCACCGAACAATACTTTACCGCCTTCTTCTTTCACTTTTTCAAGTGCAGTAGTGAACAATTCGGTAGCATCTGTATCAATTAGTGGGCCTACAAGGTTGTTTTCATCAAGAGGATCGCCAATTTTGTTCGATACTTGTTCGTAGGCATTTGTAAGTTTTTTCTTCACATCGTCGTAAATATCTTCGTGCACAATCACACGCCGAGTAGAAGTACAGCGCTGTCCGGCTGTCCCAACAGCTCCGAAGACGATTGCAGGAATAGCCATTTCAAGGCTTGCATCCGGGGTAAGAATAATGGCATTGTTACCACCTAATTCCAGAATGGTATTGCCCAGACGCTTTCCAACTTTCTCAGCCACGCGTTTACCAACGCGGGTTGATCCGGTGACAGAAATAAGTGGCACACGTTTATCTTCTATAAAATTATCGCCCATTACAGCCGAACGGCCAATTACAAGGTTGAATACGCCTTCGGGCACCTCTGGCTCATCTTTAATGACACCGGCCACAATTTTTTGCACAGCTACTGCAGTAAGTGGTGTTTTCGAGGAAGGTTTCCATACAACCACATCGCCAGCTACAGCTGCAATCATCGTGTTCCAGGCATAAACAGCCACAGGAAAATTGAAAGCCGTAATTACACCCACAATACCGTAAGGATGGTAATGGTCGAACAGGCGGTGATTTGGTCGTTCGCTTTGCATGGTGAAGCCATAAAGCTGACGGGCCTGGCCAACTGCAAAATCGGCAATATCTATCATTTCCTGTACTTCGCCGAGACCTTCCTGGTAACTTTTTCCCATTTCCATGCTTACGAGCATTCCAAGGTCTTCTTTTTTATCGCGCAATGCATTCCCTATTTTTCTTACGATTTCGCCCCTGGCAGGAGCAGGAACTTCGCGCCATTTTTTGAATGCTTCCTGTGCTTTTGTAATTACATTTTCGTAATCCTTAAGTTCGGCATTTTTCACCTTACCCAGTATTGAGTCATCAATTGGCGTTACTGATGTAGTTTCTTTCCCGTCGGTTTCTATCCATTGTGTACCTGTACAAACGCCGGCATTCATTTCTTTAACACCCAGGTTGTCAAGTACTTTTTGCATTTTTGGATTCATATTGATTTGGTTTTAAAAAACCCGGTGCATAGCTATGTACCGGGTTTAGATTATGGTTTTAATTATTCATCTTCCATGTAAGGGTAGCGGTAATCTTTGGCAGGTACAAAGGTTTCTTTGATACTGCGTGCCGATACCCAACGTAATTGGTTCAGTAGTGAACCGGCTTTATCGTTGGTTCCTGAACCGCGTGCTCCACCGAATGGCTGCTGTCCAACGACAGCTCCTGTTGGCTTGTCGTTCACGTAGAAATTACCGGCTGTATTGACAAGGCGTTTGGTAAACTTGTCTATTTCGTAACGATCTTGTGAAAAAATAGCTCCTGTTAATGCATAAATTGAGGTATTATCCAGGATATCGAGTGTTTCGTCTACTTTATTCTCATCGTATACATAAACGGTAAGTACCGGTCCGAAAAGCTCCTCTTCCATTGAGTAAAACTTCGGATTAGTTGTTTTAATAACAGTTGGTTCTATGAAATAACCTTTTGACTTGTCATATCCTCCACCGGCAATAATTTCGCAAGAGCTGTCTTCTTTGGCCATATCAATGGCAGCAGCATGTTTATCAAATGCTGACTCGTCAATTACAGCACAAAGGAAGTTAGAAAAGTCTTCGGGAGACCCTTGCTTGATTGTTGAAACATCTTCTTTCACATATTTGAAAATCTCATCGGCCAAATTGCTCGGCAGGTATGTTCTTGAAGCAGCTGAGCATTTTTGTCCCTGATATTCAAAAGCTCCTCTAACCATAGCTGTAGCTACTGCTTTGGCATCTGCTTTTGGTGAAGCAAAAATATAGTCTTTTCCACCGGTTTCACCTACAATACGTGGATATGTTCTGTATTTTGTGATGTTGTTGCCAATTTTTTTCCACGACTGCTGAAATACTGGTGTAGAGCCTGTAAAATGGAAACCGGCAAAATCCGGACTTGCGAAAACAGTATCGGCCACAACAGGTCCTGAAGCGAATACAAGGTTAATAACACCATCAGGTAATCCGGCTTCGCGGAATATTTCCATTACTACATTAGCCGAGTAGATGTTAAGTTTAGAAGGTTTCCAAACTACGGTATTACCCATCATGGCCGGAGCAGCAGGAAGGTTAGCTGTGATGGCCGTGAAGTTAAATGGTGTAAGTGCAAATACAAAACCTTCTAATGGGCGGTATTCAACACGGTTCCAGGTATTCTTATCAGATACGGGTTGTTCTTCGTAAACTTTGGTCATATATTCCACGCCAAAGCGCATAAAATCAGCAAATTCGCAGGCTGATTCAATTTCTGCCTGGTGTGCCGTTTTAGAGGTACCGAGCATAGCTGCAGCGTTCATTTTGTAACGATATGGTCCTGTTAGCAAATCAGCTACCTTAAGAAATATAGCTGCACGCTCATGCCAGGGAGTTGCTGCCCATTTTTCTTTTGCCTCCATTGCAGCATCAATGGCCACTTGTACTTCATTGGCACTTCCTTGATAATAGTGCCCCAGCGTATGCGCCAATTCATGTGGTGGATGAATATCAACCTTTTTATCGGTTTTTACTTCTTTTCCACCAATGACCATTGGTATTTCAATCTGTTTGGATTTGAGCTCTTTAAGTGCTTTTTTGAGCGCTTCACGATCTTTTGTGCCGGGAGCATACGAACGTACGGGTTCGTTTACTGCTTTCGGGACATTGAAAAAACCTTTAGGCATAACTTTATAATTTTGATTTAGTTTAACTTAATTTGTATACAAATCTATAAATTTTTAAGTGTTTTTTCTTATGAAAAATATCATGTTTTAATTTTTCTTCGGGTCAATGAATATATCATCAATTATACAAACCTCCCTTTGCATTTACAATTCCTATAAAATACAAAGCAAACAATTAAAGCACAAACCCTTACAAAAAAAATGCGGCTGAATATATTATCCAACCGCATTTCAGACCCCAAAAATTCACTATGAATTGTCTATCACTTTTTTCACCTTATCGAGCACTTCGCTGATTATAACGGGTTTTACAATGAAATCTGCAGCTCCCAGTTCGGCAGCCCTCGTTCGTTCCTCTTCGCTATTTTTTGCTGTAATAATAATTACCGGAATATTCCATTGCTCCTGATTTATTCTTTCCATCAGTTCAAATCCGCCCATTTTGGGCATCATTATGTCTAATAAAATTAAATCGGGTGTAAATTGTGTTATTTTCGATATACCTTCAAGCCCATCATGGGCCACCGTAACTTCAT
Organism: Salinivirga sp.; assembly: GCF_055145285.1. NCBI lineage: Bacteria > Pseudomonadati > Bacteroidota > Bacteroidia > Bacteroidales > Salinivirgaceae > Salinivirga > Salinivirga sp. The sequence continues at coordinate 92,988 of NZ_JBSRDC010000024.1, forward strand.
AATCCATTTCACTAAGCAAATCTTCCAGTAAAATTAGATTATTAAAGGAATCGTCTACAATTAATATTTTTTTTATCAGTGTCATTAAGTGTTTTTTATTGACATACCCCAAAATCAAGTAATAAAGATATCACCGAAAATGATCATATTTCCGGTGATATAGATTTTTACTAAAAGTTTTCAAAGTCTTTGTCACTATTTTCTTCATCGTTCAAATTCAAATCAACTCCTTTGTTAGGAGATGCAGCATGATGCTGTTGGGGCTTTTCATTTTTTTGGTGCATGGTTTGCACCTGCGTTTTTGCAGCTTTTGTTTGCTTCTTAGTGCGCTTTTTGGCATCAACTCCAATGTTGAAAAACCCCATTGTTTCGCGCATCTGTTCAGCCTGGCTGGATAGCTCTTCTGAGCTGGTAGCCATCTCCTCTGCGGCGGCAGCATTTTGTTGTGTTACCTGATTAAGTTGCTGTATAGCACTATTAACCTGTTCGGCACCTGATGATTGTTCAGAACTGGCAGCAGCAATTTCCTGTACCAGCTTGGATGTTTTTTGTATATCGGGTACAATTTCTGTAAGAAGTTTACCTGAATTTTCAGCGATAGAAACACTGTTTTTAGAAGTTTCATCTATTTCCTGTGCTGATTCCTGACTCCTGGCAGCGAGTTTTCTGACCTCTTCTGCCACAACAGCAAAACCTTTTCCGTGCTCACCTGCGCGGGCAGCTTCAACTGCAGCATTGAGTGCAAGTATGTTTGTCTGGCGTGCTATTTCGCTGATAATGGTAATTTTCTCAGCAATATTTTTCATTGAATCTACCGTTTTACCTACAGCATCGTTACCTTGTGAAATATCATCAGATGCTTTGAGTGATATTTTTTCAGTTTGCTTGGCATTATCGGTGTTTTGCTGAATATTGCTGGCCATTTGTTCCATCGATGAAGAAACCTCCTCGGCTGATGAAGCCTGTTCTGAAGAACCTTGCGACATTTCTTGCGAAGTAGAGCTTAACTCCTGGCTTGCTGATGCAATATTTTCAGCTCCTTCGAAAACATCTTGCACAATTTGCTTGAGCTTGTTTGCCATTCCTTGCAATGCATTGCCCAGCTCACCAATTTCATCTTTTTGATTTAAGTATTTATCTTCAATCTCAGCAGTAAGATCACCTTTTGCAATTTCTTTTGCGAAACCAACACCTTTGCCAATACCTAATGTAATGGAACGTGTAATAATGACAGCGAGAATAATTCCCAAAATCATTGCGAAAATAAGCCCTATTATCATTATTTGGCTTGAGCTTTCAGTTAATGAAACAATATCGCCTGCAATGGACTCTGTACCACTTATGGCAGCCACAGCAGCGGCTCTCGCATTGTCGGTCACCTGACCTGCTGCCGGCACTCGCTCGCCTCCAAGTCGGTCAGTCTCACTCCAATTGGCCAAATACCCATTAATAGCAGCCACATATTGTGTTCCTGCCTCTTCTATATTTTCTAAAGCTTCAAGGTCTGCTTGTAGTTTGGTGTACTTTCTTATTTCATCGAAATACGCAAAAGAGTTATCGAATTCGTCTACTGCAACCCTTAATGCTTCTGGATTTCTTGTGGCCTGAGCTTTAAAATTTTCGACTCTTACTGCGTTTCCGGCGTCGATAATATTATTTATCAGGGTAATTTTTTCAAGCCGTGCCATGTTGGTATTTCCTGTATTTATTTCTCTTCTCATCCGGGCATTTTGACCATCGAGATATTCCATACAGTTTTTCATATAGGTAGCAGCTGCTTCATCCATATCGTTGCGGTTTTGCTCCATTTTCCCGACAACTTCTACTGTTTGATTGAGTAACCGCTCATATTTTGCCAAATTTTCGTCAACGCTTTTTGTGGTTCCTTCGAGCTTTTCCAAACGCTTGGCCCTATCGGCAAGGTTATAGGCCTGATCAATATAATTGCGTGTTTCGTTTAATAATCCCTTACCTGTTGAAAGAAAGTTACTTTCATGTGTATAATTGTAGGCCCTAAGTTCAAAAATGGCTTCGAGAAATGATCTTTCTATATTGTTCGAGATTTCCATTTCAGGCAAGTATTCATTACTGAGGTATTCGGTTTCAGTACGCATACTTGTCATATTAACTATGGCCATAATGCCCAATGCAATGGCAATTATTATCAAGATACCGAATCCGATACCCAGTTTGCCGCCAATTCTAATGTTTGTCCAATTCATAATTTAGCAGATTTAGGTTTTTTCATGATATAAAATTACGTTTTAGCTGTAGAGGTATAAACAGTAATTCAACCTGATTACAACAGCCGGAAATTATGCTTTTTACAACGTAAAATACTATTCTACAGATAATTAGACTAAAACTATTTAATAATAAAAGACTTGATGTGGATGAAAGCAGGTAAAATTCACCGGAAAGTACAGTTGCCAAATAAATTTATAAAAGCTAGTACGAGAAGGTTCTCCTTAGAATTGTTGGTAAAACTATTGGATGGCCTGTTTGACAATTTCCATTACCTGCATAATATTTACGGGTTTGGTAATAAAATCAACGGCACCCATTTTAAAAGCTTTATCTCTATCTTCTTCGTTTGACCTGGCGGTGATAAAAACAGTCTTAATTGTGGGTGTTATCTGCATAATTTGTTCAAGGAGCTCAAAACCGTCCATCTCGGGCATCATGATATCAAGCAGCATTAAATCGGGAGCTTTTTTATTGACAAGCTCAAGGGCCTCTGTCCCATTATGAGCCACCCTTATATTGTATTCAAATTCAGATAGCAAATCACTAAGCAGAATCAAATTATTTTCAGCATCGTCTACGATTAAAATATCTTTTCTATGCATTATATCCCCTAAAAATATTCAAAAAAACAACAAAAATTATATTTGCTCAAGTTTGTAACAAAAAATATTAACCAGTCTTAGCAGGGAAACGCCAAATAAAGTTATAAATTATTTAAGATCGACAATTTTATTTCTAACGGCGTACAAAACAAGACTTACGGTATTATTAGAATCTGTTTTGCTCAATAAATTTGCCCTGTGACCGTCTACTGTGCGGGGACTAATAAAAAGTTTTTCAGCAATTTCATTATTAGACAAGCCCATACAAAGATAATCCAACACTTCTTTTTCGCGTTTTGAGAATTTTATATCACCTGTTCCAGGTTCATCTGATGAGGAACTCCTGATTTTCTTAAGTAATTCTTCAGAAAAGTAAGTATCACCTTCATTAATTCTGGTCAATGCTTTCCGGATTTCCATCATTTCAGCGTTTTTCAACAAAAAGCCATGTACACCGAGATCAACCATCTTGTTAAAATATGCCGATTCCTCAAACATAGTCATTACTACAATTTTCAGGCTGGGCTTTTTTTGAAAGGCCAATTCAGCAGCTTCAATACCATCCATGTTAGGCATTTTAATATCGAGAAAAACAATATCCGGATTATACTTATCAATACTTTCAATAAATTGTTTTCCATCTTCGGCCTCACCAATAACCTTAACATTGTTTAATTTATTCAGCATAATTGCGAGCCCTTGTCTGAAAATGGTGTGATCGTCTACTATAAATGCCTGTAAAATATTCATAACAATAGTTTTATTATATGCAGTAATCGACTGAAATTGAGCTGCTTTAGTTTTCGTACAAGGGGAATACAATCTTCATCCCAAAACCATCAACATCTAAGATAGTTACTTTGCCGGAATTGGCATTAACTTTACTTAAAATATTTTTTAACCCAAGTCCTTTATAGTTTTTAGCCAATTGTTTTTCAATATCGACTCCAACCCCGTTATCCTTCATTATAACTTCCAATCCCTCTTGTTTTTCACTAATACTCAAGTCTATTTCACTTGCTTCGGCATGTTTTATAGAATTATTAATTAATTCTTTAGCTAAGCTGTAAATAACATTTTTAAGATTATCTTGTAGTGCAACATTTTCAATATTGTATGTAAAGTATACGCGAATAACTCCGGTTTGATTTATTTTGTTACAAAAATCAGATATGGCTTCTTTTAAGCCAAAATCGTTCAATACACCGGGCATCAAGTTTCTGGAAACCTCACGTACAGTATCAATTGCTTCATTTATAATTTTGTTCATTCTTTGAGAATACTCTTCTATTTCCTGCTCTGTTAGTTCAGTATTTCTCAACAGGTCAATATAAATCCGAAGTGTGCTAAGCAAAGGTCCAACATTATCGTGTAAGCCTTCTGCAATTCTTTTTCTTTCCTTATCCTGCGTCTCTGAGATGGTTTGCACCATCATGCGGTTAATCTCTCTTCGGTGGCGCACATCCCTTGCAATGACCAATATAGCTAAATTGCCTTGAAACCGGATAATTTTCTCGCGCGTCTCGACGGGAATTTTCTCGCCTTTTCGTGGAATCAATTCTGTACCAAAAATCATTTGCTGGGACTGAAGCATCTCGTACTGAACCTGCGCCAGGTCGAGGGTTTCGGCTTTTGATATTTCACTTACATTTTTCTTCAGCAGCTCGGTTTTATTGTAACCTGTGAGAACTGTTGCTGTATGATTAGCCTCCAAAACCTGACCACTTAAACTTACTATAAACACCGCATCGCTGCTGTTATCAAAAATATTTACAAAATTTTCGTTTATTCTTTTTAATTTTTCGCGGGTTTCATGTTGCAAAAAGTTCTGTAAAATTATAGACCCTATAATTTTCACAAAATCTATCCGGTTTTCGGGCCATACAAAAGGATGCGGCAAACCAACAAACACAGCCCCTACCATGCGGGTGTGATGTTTAAGTGGGTATGACAAAAAAGAGACTACATTTACATCGCTTAAATATTCTTTGTAGTAAAATTCAGAGCTAACAACATCTGAAATATTTATATGCTCTTCCTGCTTAAGCCGCATCGAAAAGCCCTCCACTTGTTGCTTTATAACCTCCGGAACAGTTTCGGTGTTGTAATATTTTCCGTTCACCAATGCGGCCTTGATCTGATATTGCTGATTTGATCCAAAATGAATAAACCCACACATATTGGCTCCCAATACCTCTGCCATGGAATAAAGAATCTGGCGAAACCCTTCTGCAAGGCTTCCGGATTGCACAATTTGTTGGGTAATGATATAAATAAAATTCTGGAGGCGAAGGTTTTCATAGTACTCCTGGCTACCAAATACTGGATAAGTGATTGGTGACACACTTAATTCATAATGCACCTGTTCATTCGAAGTATTTAACCTGATAAAAGCGTTACCACCATAATAGCTGTTATCTCTTGTGGTAAACAGTAATCGTAGTTGTTCACTCGTTTTCTTCTTTTGCAGGGTTTCTATTGCTTCTATGAAAGAATTTTTGTATTCAGGTGCAAGCAAGTCGGTAAACAATGGTTTATTTTTTTCGAGCGTTTCTTTGGTCAAACCCAGGAATTGATAAGAATACTGATTTGCTTTAACAATTTTGAATTGTTCATCAAGCGTAACCTGCCAGGTACCAATATCATTCACATAAGTTTGATTATTTTTTGGCTTCCGTTTAATTTGTTTTTGTTGTGATGAACACATAAACCACTGCTCATCCTGAAAACTCACCGGCAGATTAATGACGGTTACATCGTACCTTTTACTTTGTGTTTTTTCGAAAGAGACTGTTTGTGTCGTTTGGGTTTCAATAGTTTTTCTGAGAGGGCAAACTTCACAATCGTTACAGAATTGTGCGAAAAATTTCTTGCAATAAAACTTATAAGGTTGAATGGCATGAATGCCAAACCGTTTTTTTGCTGACTCATTGGCCACAACCACCTGAAAACGTTCATTTACAATAAGCACTTCTTCTGACAATTTATCAACAAAATGCTGCCAGGCGTTTATTGTCTGTGTTTTAGAGTTATCTATATGCTGCATTTATCAGGTTTTGAGATATGAATATAATAAAACTCCGGTAACAGATAAAACTAAACGTCTACTTCAAGCACATCGTTCATTATGGGATACCAAACGAAGCCTTTTACATCAATGTATCCCATTGCTTTAATTATTTTGCAATAGTTTTTGACTTGTTTTTGATGTTCTACTCTATGTTGCTCTCCAAATTTATAGTCAATAACTGTAACGCTATCACCTTTTATTACTAATCGATCAGGCCTGCTGGAGGTGGTTTTAGGTACAATAATATCAGCCTCTGTTAAAACCTTACCGCCTGGTTCGAACCACTTTGCCACTGCCGGCTGGCTAATCCATTTTTGTATTTGCAAAAATAATTTTTGACGATCGGCACTATCCAAAAAACCCAGGTTGATTTGCTCATCAATAGCTTGATCAATATCGTCAGGAACAATTATATTTTCGAATATTCTATGAAACAACGATCCTTTTGATGCCATTAGTTGTTCACGTGGTTTTGTTAAAATATGCTGATGGTCGGTTTTTATAGTAACTCCGGCAATATCACCTAATTGCACATTTATACCGGTTTTAGTTTTATGTTGAGGATTATCAGTTTTAATTAATTCACCATACTCAAAAACATCCTCATTCACAAAATGGCCATTGCGGGTTATCTCATTTTCCTCAATGGAGATGAAATTTTTAAACCACTGCGCTATATCATCACTTTTATTGGCATTTTTATTAAATAATACGGTCAAACTTTCCTTTGCCCTTGTCATAGCCACATAAAGGGTGTTTATCTGGTCGACCATCAATTCAAAAATTTCTTTTTGGTAAAAATGGTTGAGTCCGGGACTATCTATATGATTTTGGGTTAATGTAACCGGGAAAAGGCCCCCTTTGAGTTCATCGAAAGAGAATGCACTACCATCAATCCACATCATGTCGAGTTTTTTATCGAGAGCGCCATAGACAAATGGCAAAATCACATGCTCAAATTGCAGGCCTTTACTTTTATGGATAGTCATTATGGTAATGCTTTCCTCATCTGTTTCATTTATTTCAATGCTTAGCTCACTGCCTTCTCTGTCCCACCAGTCAATAACTGGTTTTAGGCCACCGCCTTTTTCGCCGGCAAGTTTTTTTAATTCATTATAAAATCTGCTGATAAAAGCATCGTGATTGGGAAATTTATCTTCAAGTTTAAAAATTTCAATTAATTTACCAATAAGGGCAAGCGATGATGAATTGGCAAGTTCCGCTTGTCTTTGCCTAAACTCAGGGTTTAATAAGCCGTCGCCTTCGTTGAGGAAGATATCATTTAGACTTACACCATCATGCTCAAAATTATCTAAATAAACGAGGGTTTTTAAATAGAGGTTATTGGGGTCTGTCAAATACCTGAATGCGGCAATAATATGCTGTAACATTCTCGAATTGGCCAAAGTCATTGACCCTGTAGAAATGATATTATATTTTGTTTCATTAATGAGGTAAGTTGCAACTTTTTTTACTTCATCGTTTTTTCTAACGAGTATGCATATTCCATTTTTTTGGTATTCCTGCGTCAGTTTGTCAACCTGCTGCTTCAGGTCAATTAATGCATTGTTTTTAAAATCGTCTACTTTTTCACCTTCTATGGCCCTAAGCAGTATATAGCCACCTTTTCTAGCTTCAGCAACCTGCTCAGGAATAACCTGTTCTACATCGTTGTAAATTTCTTTTAAGATATCGCCATATGAATCAGGCTGTTGTGGGGCAAGAGAAGGTATTAATGTTTTAAAAAAATTGCTATTGAAATCAACAATGTTTTTTTTACTTCTCCAGTTTTCTTTAAGCGGTTCCACGTTATGGTTGGGAATCTGTTCAGCTACTTTTCTTTGCAGCAGATTCCAGTCACCATTGCGCCATCTGTATATGGCTTGTTTTACATCACCAACGATATAATTTCCGAACCCTACACTTGCAACCGACTCTTCAATAAGTGGCTTAAAGTTAGCCCATTGCAATGCTGAAGTATCCTGAAACTCATCTATCATGTAGTGTTGATAGCGGTGGCCTGTTTTTTCGTAAATAAAGGGGGTGTCAGAATTATCTGTGAATAAATTTAAAAGCACCGGAGCATCTGAAAGCATGAATAGATTCTGGTCGCGCAAGTATTCAGTTACTTTTTTCATTAGACCAGAGGCCAAACTATGTTGAAAAATGTTTTTAAATAATGCTACGGCTTCAATATATTGAGCGTATTCGTTCTTAATTATGGTTTCTAATTCATTGGTAAACTCACTCATGAAATTCTGAACGGGTTCAGCGAGCACAAGCTTTTTGGATGTTTTTGGTATCCAATTTTCAACATTCAATAACTTTTCGAGCCGGTTGGGCAGGTCGCCATAATCTTTTTTCTCAACCTTTTGAAGTGCTGTGTGGAATGGATTTCTGGATTTTCCTTTCAGGTCGTCTGGTTCGATTCCGGTTTTATCGATAAAATCGCGACCTTTCTCATACCAGGCTGTTATGCGTTTTTCGAACTTAGTTATGGCTGACCGGAGCAGCTGGCGCACTTCTTCAGGTGACTTTTGGCCGGTAAGACTTCCTTTATTTCGCACGAAGTAAAACCTTACATGCTCACGAAAAAGTTGATTTGTAAACTGGTTTAATTCATATTGGACGTTCCAGCTCTTATCGTCGCTCATGCGGGCATCCACAAAATCGAGCATCAGTTTCATGTAGGATTTATTGTTTTGCAGGTCGCCAAGAAAATTTTCAACGGCATTTTCAATAATCTCACGCTGATCTATTTGTACCCTGTAGCCACCGCTGAGGTTTAACTCCCTTGTTAAAGCGCGAACGATGCCCTGAAAAAACTGATCAATTGTAGAAACTGAAAAATGGCCATACTCATGCAAAATTTTTTCTAAAACACGACTGGCGCTTTCGCTGAGTTCTTGCTCTGAAGCTCCTGTTAATTGCATTAAATCCGGAAGCATTTTTCCTTCCGGGTTTCCTCGTGCAATTTTTTTCAGTTCATCAACTATGCGTAGTTTCAGCTCAGCTGTGGCCTTATTGGTGAAAGTTACTGCAAGTATATTTTTAAAAAGCAGCGGATTAGACAGAACCAAATGGATGTATTCGAGTGTAAGCCTGCGTGTTTTACCTGAACCCGCCGATGCTTTTATTATATTTAACCCGTTATTTGCCTGGCCATTTGTCATCAATAATATAGAATTTTTGCCACAAGTTCTTTGGTTAATTCACCAACATCTGCGTTTTCGCCTAAAACGCCTTTGCTCCTGGCATCGAAATGCCGTAACAAACTTATAACCTTAACAGCATTTGCTGCAGGATAGTTTCTGGCTGCAACCTGTAAATCTTTACCCTGAAAATAGTTGAGACCCATCTTTTGGTTTATGCTATTGGGTGGTACACGCTTGGTTGCCAACTGATGATAACGTAAAAGGTTTACAAAACTATTGAATAATACAGCTATTGTAACAGCTATATGGTGGTCTTTTGAATTCTTTGAAAAGAAATAAGCTATCTCATGTGCCTTAGTCGCATTTTTAGCAGCAATAGCACTCCATAACTCAAAAATGTTATATTCTTTGCTAATGCCAACATTTTCTTCAATATGTGTAGCAGTAATGGCCGATTTTGGGGGTAAAATTACAGCCAGTTTATTTAACTCATTAACCAGTTTTTCCAAATCGTTACCAAGGTAAGTAGCCAACAATTGTACTGCCTGATCAACAATGGTATATCCTTTTGATTTTATGTACCGTTCTATCCATGCATTCAGTTTTCTATCATACAGTTTTTTACTCTCTAGCACAACGGCATTGCTGTTGAGTGTTTTATAAAACCGTGTTCTTTTATCAACCTTTGGCTTACGGTAATTAATTACTAAGATGGTGGTCGGCACGGGGTTTTGAAGATAAAGCGTAAGTGGATTTTCTTTGTTTTCTGCTCTTTGAGATTCATTGACTTCTCCGGCAATACCAGCCACTTCCTGCGCTTCTTTTACAATTATCACCTGTTTTTCAGCCATCATGGGAAAACGCCTGGCAGCCATTACAATATCGGCCAGCTCCACGTCTCCGCCATACATAATATTTTGGTTAAATGAGCGCTCTTCTTCCGGGAGTATTTCTTTGGCAATTTTAGCTGTAATCTGGTCCATGAAGAAGCCTTCTTCCCCGTATAAAAAATACACTGGTTGGAGCTTCTTTGCATTAATATCAGCAATAATATCCTCGAATGTCTGTGTGGGCATATTCAGAACTTAAGGTGTTTTACACTTTGTCCGTGTCGATCAATTTCTTTCATGGCATCAATTCCAATTCGCACATGGTCCTGCACATATTGAGCAGTAACCCGTTTATCGCTTTCACTGGTTTTTACTCCTGTAGAAATCATTGGTTGATCAGAAACCAAAAGTAATGCACCGCTTGGAATTTCGTTATAAAAACCGACGGAAAAAATTGTGGCAGTTTCCATATCAATAGCCATTGCGCGGGTTTTTTGCAGGTATTTTTTAAACCGCTCATCATATTCCCATACGCGTTTATTGGTTGTGAAAACGGTACCGGTAAAATAATCGCGATTATAATCTCTTATGGCAGAAGAAACTGCTCTTTGCAACTTAAAAGCCGGAAGCGACGGGACTTCAGGCGGCAAATAATCGTTTGATGTACCTTCGCTACGGATAGCTGCTATTGGAAGTATAAGATCGCCGACATTATTTTTTCTTTTTAATCCGCCACATTTCCCAAGGAAAAGCACTGCTTTGGGAGAAATGGCCGTTAGGAGGTCCATGATGGTGGCTGCGTTAGGACTCCCAGTTCCAAAATTGATGATGGTGATACCCTCAGCTGAAGCATTAGGCATCATTCTGTCTTCACCAACCACAGGTACTTTATGCCACTCGGCAAATAATTGTACGTAATTCTGAAAATTGGTCAATAATATATAATTTCCGAAATCCTTCAATGGCCGCCCTGTATACCTCGGTAGCCAATCATTTACAATGTCGTCTTTAGTTCTCAATTCATTCATAAATTTATATTTTAGAGAAAATATAAACAAACAAAGATATGATTTTGAAGTTTTCTTTACTAAACCATTTGCAAGAAATATATTAGAAACTGGTTTTCTCCATTCTTCAGCAGCAGTTAAAAGTTTTTGGCTTATGGATTTGCAAAGAGATTCTAATTTAAGCATTAGCAAACCCAAATATTTGTTAAATTCGGCTCCGAAAAACATACGCAATGGGTGAAATCCAGAGACAATCGACAAAAGGAGCTATTTATATAGGAATCGGGGTATTGTTGGGCTTTGTCATCAACGCCTTGATTTTCCCTCGTGTTCTGGAGGTTAATCAAATTGGATTGATTTCCATACTTGTCTCCTATTCATCATTGTTTGCGCAATTTGCCAGCCTTGGAACGAATAATGTAATCAGCAAAATGTTCCCCTGGTTCAGAGATACCAAAAACAAACACAACGGGTTTCTGCTTTTAATGCTGTTGGTGGCTGCCGGAGGTTTTCTGCTGACGTGCATTATTTTCTGGAGCATTAAACCTTTTCTAATTGAAAAAAGTATCTCTAAATCGCCACTTTTTGTAGAATACATATACCTGCTACTTCCTTTTACATTATTCCTTTTGATTTTTGGAATTCTTGACAATTATTACAAAATGCTGTATAACTCCGTGCGAGGAGCTCTGCTCAAAGAAGTTGTACAGCGCTTTTTTATATTGGTTTCAGTAATAGTTTTATATTTTGGGTTAATCAATTTCGAGGGATTCATTTATTTGTATGCACTCTCACTGGGGCTGCCTGTTATTCTTTTGATTTATTCCATAAAATCTACAAATCATCTTTTTCTGCAGCCCAATTGGAAATTCCTCACCCCTGATTTGAGCAAAACAATGACCAAAGTAGGTCTGTTTGGCGTGCTCACCGGAGGCACAAACATTATTTCGTTGCATATAGACCGAATCATGATTGATGATGCCCTTGGTTTGGGGCCTACAGGAATTTACACTACGGTATTTTTCTTTGCCACGTTAGTCAGATTACCATCGCGCTCTGTAATAAAGGCTTCCACCGTTTATATTGCTGACTCCTGGAAAAACAACGATATAAAACTCATTGACACCATCTATAAAAAAACGTGCCTAACCCAGTTTATCATGGGTATTCTGATTCTGGTTGGTTTATGGGTTAATATTGACAATATTTTTGAAATTTTGCCAAAAGAATTTGCAGCGGGCAAGTATGTAATTCTTTTCGTAGGATTGGCCTTTTTACTTGATATGGTATCTGGTGTAAGTGCAATGATGGTGGGCACATCGTCATATTATAAAGTACAAACCCTTCTGAAAGGAATTCTCATTGTTTTGCTTGTAATCAGTAACCTTATTTTAATCCCGATGTACGGAATTACAGGAGCTGCAATAGCTACTGCCTTATCGAAATTAATTATGCATGTGATTAAATATATTTTTCTGTGGGTTAAATATGGTATGCAGCCCTATAACTATCTATTTATAATTGTTTTATTAGTTGGACTTGCATCCTATTTTGCCGGATATTTTATCCCGGAAATTGATAATTACATTTTGGATATTATAATCAGAAGCATTACAACATTAACGGTATTTGGCGTGTTGACCATCGTTTTTAGAATATCAGATGACATCAACAAGCTGTTTTATAAATATCTAAATTGGTTTATACATTTCTTCAATAAAAAATAACATGTGCCCTGGGAAGTTTATTATTTGCAGAGGCTATTATAAACGGCATTTGCAAATTTGCTTTAAGTTCAAAAATGGTGATATTTGCAATAATAAAATTGGGAAAAGATGAGTAAACAACATTGTTTGGTAACCGGAGCAGACGGTTTTATCGGTTCACATCTCACTGAAGCACTGCTGGCAAAAGGACATAAAGTTAAAGCGTTATCGTATTATAATTCATTTAATTCGTGGGGCTGGCTTGATACAATACAGGAAAATAAAAATCTGGAAATTTTAACCGGGGATATAAGAGACCCGCATTTTTGTAAACATCTCGTGCAAGATGTAGATATTATTTATCATTTGGCAGCGCTGATTGCTATACCTTACTCATATGTAGCACCTGATTCCTATGTGGATACAAATGTTAAAGGGACGCTAAACATTTGCCAGGCTGCTAAAGAAAGAGGCAACATTCGAGTTATACATACCTCCACAAGCGAAGTTTATGGAACTGCCCAATATGTACCCATTGATGAAAAACACCCAAAGCAACCCCAATCACCTTACAGTGCAAGTAAAATTGGAGCTGATATGATGGCTATGAGCTTCTATAATGCTTTTGGTTTACCGGTATCTATTGCAAGACCGTTTAACACATACGGCCCACGTCAATCGGCCCGTGCCATAATACCTACCATTATTACACAAATAGCCAACGGGGTTGAAAAAATTAAACTTGGAGACCTCACTCCCACGCGAGACTTTAACTATGTGAAAGATACATGCAAGGGATTTATGGCAATGGCAGAGTCAGAAAAAACAATAGGTCAGGAAGTTAATATTGCCAGTAATTTTGAAATATCTGTAAAAGATACACTTGAACTCATAAAAAAACTGATGGATTCAGATGTAGAGTTTATAACAGATGAGCAAAGAATACGCCCCTCGAAATCAGAAGTTTTTCGATTGTGGGGAGACAACACCCTTATTAATAAACTAACCGGATTTAAGCCTGATTATACCATTGAACAAGGGCTGGAAGAAACAATTAATTGGTTTACTAAACCAGAGAATCTAAAAAATTACAAATCTGGTATTTACAACATATAAGCAAAACAACAACCAAAGCGCATTTGACAATTAAATGATGGAAAGTAAATTTCGACAAACAATAGAATTTATTCGCGAATTATATAAGTCGCCCGATAAATTTATACCTCTACACGCCCCTGTTTTCAATGGTAACGAAAAAAAATATTTAACCGATTGCATCGACACAACTTTTGTTTCCAGTGTAGGTCAATATGTAGATAAATTTGAGCAAATGATGGCCGATTATACAGGGGCAAAGTATGCTGTGGGTGTTATAAATGGAACCGCCGCATTGCATATTGCACTAATGCTGGCCGATGTGGGCACTAAGGATGAGGTTATTACACAACCAGTATCGTTTATAGCCACCACAAATGCCATAAAATACACCGGAGCACAACCTGTTTTTATTGATATAGAGATGGATACCCTGGGATTATCGGCCGATAAACTTGAAAGTTTTTTAAAAGAACACACCACCGAAGGTAATGATGGATACCGTTATAATAAAAATACAAAAAAAAGAGTGAAGGCATGCGTACCCATGCATACTTTTGGGCATCCTTGCAGAATAGACCAAATTAAAACTGTTTGCGAAAAATATAACGTAACACTTATTGAAGACGCTGCCGAATCTATTGGTTCACTGTATAAAGGTAAACATACCGGTACTTTTGGAGACATGGGAATTTTTAGTTTTAATGGCAATAAAACCATAACCACAGGCGGTGGTGGAATGTTGGTTACAGATAATACTTTGCTTGCAAAAAAAGCAAAACACTTAACCACGCAGGCAAAAGTTCCGCATCAATGGGAATACATTCACGATGAAATTGGTTACAATTACCGATTAATAAATGTTTGTGCGGCATTGGGAGTTGCTCAGTTGGAAAACATTGAAAACATTATTGAAAATAAACGCGAGACAGCTAAACTTTACAGTAATTTCTTTGCAACTTCAGACATTAAGTTCTTTTCGGAACCTGAATATGCCCGATCAAACTTTTGGCTCAGCCTCATTCTAATGAAGGATAAAACGCAACGGGATGCCTTCCTGAAAGAAACCAATGAAAACGGAATAATGACCCGCCCCATTTGGAAACTACACTATAAACTTCCAATGTTTGAAGACAGTGAAACATATTTTACTGAAAACTCCGAGCATATTGAAAAAATTGCCGTTAACATACCGAGCGGGATAAGAAATAATAATTCATAGAGCACGCTGCACGAGTTAAAATAATATTTTCCTATGGGATATTACAAAATTTTAAGTTTACAGAATAAATCAGACTGGTCAAAATGGCTTCATCGTTTACCCAAAGACCAACAAGATGTATATTTCACACCTGAATATTACGCGCTGTATGAAAATCTAAATGATGGTAAAGCACAGTGTTTCGTTTTTCAAGATAAAGATAAAATAGCCTTATACCCGTTTCTTATTAATTCCATTAATGATTTAGGATATCAGCTCGATGATAATTATTACGATATTCAGGGAGCATATGGATATAACGGCATTATCAGTTCTGATCAATCAGCATCTTTGAGAAATGATTTTTTTGAAAGTTTTGACCAATACTGCATCGATAGTAATATTGTTGCTGAGTTCAGCCGTTTTCATCCCCTTATCAATAATCAATTATTCTCTCAGTCGCACCGACAGCTGATTTTTGATCGAAATACCATAACCATCGATCTAAACCACGAAAATGAAATAATCCGGCAAGGCTTCAGCAGCTCAACAAAACGGGCAATCAATAAAGCCTATAAAAATGGGCTGCAAACACAGGTACACAGTGGTAAAGAACTGGCTAAAGAGCGGTTTTTGGAGTTATACAAACAAACAATGCAAAGAGTAGATTCCATTCCTTATCTTTTCTTTAACAAAGCATATTTTGAAAATTTATTTCAGTTGCCAAACCTGGAACAAATCACAGTTGAATACGACAATACAATTATTGCAAGTGCTATATGTTTTCACTCCAATAACTATTACCATTACCACCTGGGAGCTTCCGATGCAAAATACCTGAATCTACGGCCCAATAATGTTATTTTTGAACGTATGATTAGGCAAGGACAGGAAAAAGAATGCAAATATTTGCATTTGGGCGGAGGCAATTCAGGTGACGAAAACGATGGGCTTTACAAGTTTAAGAAGGGATTTTCGAAGCTTAAAACAGATTTTTATATCGGAAAAAAAATACATAACGAACCTGTTTATAAATCAATTACAGCACAATGGCAAGAAAAATTTCCCGAATCATATAAAAAATATACTCATCGTTTACTGGGTTACCGGGAAATCTAATAATGAAAACTGAACATTATGCAAAATTCATTTGATAAAATACTGATGATCAATGGTACACCAAGATCAGGCACAACCTGGCTCGGGCAAATCATTGATAGTTCACCTGATGTTCGTTATAAATACCAACCCCTTTTCAGCAAATCGTTTAAAGAGCGAATTTCACTCCACTCATCAAAGGAAGATATTTACCGATTTTTTGAAGATGTTTATGATTACAAAGATGACTTTCTCGACCGGGAACAAGAAAAATCAAATAATTTGCATCAACGTTTTGAAGAAAAAGCAGATTTTCCGCATACACTAAGCTTAAAGCATGTGCGCTATCATTATCTATTGCCGCATTTTCTCAAACAAATTGAAAATATTAAAGTTGTTTGCATTGTAAGAAATCCTTGCGCAACATTAAACTCGTGGAGAAAAGCTCCGAAAGAATTCCGCGATATTGATGGTAACTTCGGGGAACAATGGTATTTTGCCCAACAACGCGATCATTTTAACCCGAATGAATATTTTGGCTTCCACAAATGGAAAGAAGCTGTCATGATTTTTTTATCCATAAAAAAATGGTATCCCGAAAAAGTGCACATAATATCTTATGAAGACCTGCACCGCAACACGCTTGAAGAAGTTAAAAAGTTATTTTCCTTTGCCAGTTTGTCCATGACAGAGCAGACGACAAATTTTTTGAATAAATCACTTGAGGAACATAACGACGACGAGTATAGTGTATTCAAAGGTAAGAAAAGAACAGATGACTGGAAAAATGAACTGGATCAGGAGATCATTGACCGGGTTAGGTATGAATTAAAAGCCACACCTTTCGAACAATTTTTAAAGTAACATACCAATAAACTATTTCATTAAATCCATTCCCATTCGGGCGAATGCTTTGTTAATGAAAAATGCTGTTGAAGCAAAAGTAGTATTTGTAGGAACGCCATACCGGTTCATTATTTGCCTGTCCCGATAGTCTGATTCATTTTTGTAATTGACTGCAAACTGCATATGGTAACCCGCCTCCGTAGCTATATTTTTTACTTTTTCATTATAATCGCCATAAGGAAAAGCAACTGTCTTAATCGTTTGGCCGGTTAGTTTTCCAATATCATCAGCTGATTGAAACAATTCATACCTTAATGCTTCTTCCTCCAATTGGCTCAACGTTAAGTGTCTTTGCCCATGTGATCCTATCTGCGTATAGTCTGAGGTCGACATTTCTTTAATTTCTTGCGCATCGAGTAACATCCATCCTTCTTTTGGAGTATTGCTGAGTTTTTCGGCCAATTTGAAATGCTTCAGCACATAATCTGTAAATTCCTCAGTTGCCTTACCGTTGCTTTGCAGGTATTTTAAAATAGCTGATTTACTATTTAATTCTGTTCCTTTAAAGGAGGAAATATCGGGTTCCTGATAGAAATGATACAAGGCATTGAATAATACGGACCAAAGCGTCCGAACCTTCATATCACCAACACATACCCCTGATATATAAAATGTTGCAGGTGCCTTATAATGCTCTAAAATTGGTAAAACTGAATGCAGGTTATTCTTAAACCCATCATCAAAAGAAATAGTAACGGATTGGCGTTTGGGTGCTGTATGGTTTTTATAATGGTTAAAAGCTTCTTCTGTAGGAATGATATCGAAATGTTTCCGCAAATATTTAATTTGTTTTTTAAAAAGGCCGACAGGTGTATGTGCAGCTCTGAAAAAATCACCATCATGCTCATAAACCCCATGATACATCAGGTTTAAAATATGATTTTTTGTTCCTGCTTTGGCCCATTTTTCCAAACCTAAACCAACAATGGCCGGAAAAACCAGATGTCTTCCAACCATTTTTAAAGGGCTTTTATTGCTTTTTGCCATAAACTTTTATGCTATTTTATCCGGTACAAATCCAGTTGGTTCTGAATATTATCGTATGCTTTCTGATTATTTGTTATTTCATCTTTTATTTGCTGAATTTCTTCATCAGAAAGTAATGTTTTCCATTTATCAAGCGGATTACCCGTGGTAGTTGTATTTTTAAATTTCATCTCCTGTTCGCAAATTTCTCTTACGGCCTCATCGTGTTTGGGTTTTAAGTTTAAAAACCGAAAAACATTTTCTAATACCTTTTCCTGATTTTTAACAAGATCTTCATAAGAAACTATTAACCGTTGCTCTCCCGGCACATGCTGAATCTCTTGTACAGCAAGATTATTTAACCGCAGCCACATTTGGGGTATTACCTTAAAATTGCCCGGATACGCTTTATCAGAATGATGTTGATCAGTTTTTTTGATTCGTGTCCAACAACCCTTAGGGTTATCCGGCACATAATTATACATGCCCCGGGCTTTATAATCCGTATCAAAATGATATTTTTGACTTGATGATTGTCCATAAATATCACGAATGATCAATATAATTTTTGAACCTGAGAATAACCCATTGACATACCCAATTTTATTCATTAAATGAGTTGACTTATTCATTGGAATTATATTTTCCCAATCGTATTTTATGCGTCCAATCTTGCGTTTCTGATACCAGTATGCCCTCATCATGCTACGCTTAAACGACTTGCTTTCATTAACATACCGATCAAAATAATTGGTCATTTGATACGTATAATAACTACTGGCATCAACTTTACTTTTATGCTCACAAATACCCACACAACTTGCTCCGCCATTTTTTGTCCAAACATGATTTAGTTCATCTCCAATTTTAAGCAACTGTGGGTGTTCTGACAGTTTATTTACCAACAAAGTTGTTCCACTGCGCATTGTGCCAGTAATAAAAAGCGGCATTTCAACAATTTGAGGAGGTAACTCTCCTTCAGTACCTAATAGTTTTTGCAACCCTGGAATTTTTTTTATCATATTTTCTGTATTCGGGGTAAAGTCTTATAAAAATAAAGTTAAAACTCGTATAGAGCTGCCCATTCTTTAATTTTTTCGCTCCATAATGAATCCTTTTCTATAATTTCCTTATTCTTTTTCTTATCAATCTGATACTTTTCCTTATTTTTAATGATGTTGTTCAATAATCTCGGTAGTTGCTCCAGCCTATCAACCTTGTAATAATCAGCCCCTTGCTGTTTTAATATTTCGTAGGGCAACCAACTACCGGTTATAACCATATTACCTGCATAAATATTTTCCTTTAATGTACGCGACAACTGATCAGATAATGGAAGTGAAATAAATATATCTGTAATAAGTCGTAAGGCTGCCAAATCCTCAATGGGAAGAAAGTTATTAAGGATGCGATAAATAAACGCCCGATCTGCTAAATGTTTTTTTATCTCAGTAATGATATAGTCTTTCTGATTTCCATAGGTTAACGGGAAAACCAAAACGATATCTTTTTTTAATTCCGGTTCAATTTTATCGATTTGCTTTAAAATTTCTATATGCTGATGTACCATATTCCCCGAATAGCCCACCACAACTACTTTTTTGTCTAAAGGTAAATCAAAAGCTTTCTTCAGGCTTTCTACTTCACTTTTTCCGGCAAGTTCATCTATCACTGATAAGTTATTGTTGCCAAACCTGATGACGCGCTTCTTACTACTATCGAGGGTTTTATAATATTTAAATACATCTTCTACTGTTTGAGGATTTGTAGTTGTTATTAAATCAGCCTTTTGCAACACTTTTCCCTTAAGCTTTTTCATCCAGGATTTATTCCTGTAGAAATCTGATCCAAAAATTGTGACTACGAATCTGTTCGTATTTTTTTTAATAAAACTGATGAAAAAAATATAAATGACATGTAGAAAGAAAACGTGTATTACATCAAATTTTTGCTTACGAACACTCTTTTTAAGTATGCTGTAGTTTTTAAAAATCTGTAATAAAACGCTCCGTTTACTCCCCTTAAAAACACTTGTTATTTTCGGATTATCATTCAAAATCCCCGGTGTATATTTCAAAACCTCCTCTTGTTGTCCAAAAGGATTATAGAAATAAACACCAATATTTTTCTCATGTTTAAAAAGTTCGTCGAGTAAGTCGCGAATGAAATCACTCCCGGGAATACCTAATATAAGTATGTTCATCCGTTTATAATTTTGATTTTTCCTGGTTTGGCCGTTTGCCACAAAAAATACTAATTCTTTATGTCAATAATTACCATTTCAATCTGACAAACTATCTAATCCTTTAATATAATCGTTCCATTGTCCAATATCTACCCATGATTTTTCACTTACCGGAAATACACCTACTTTACGTTTTTGGCTCCTCACCTTTTCTATCAGTTCCGTAATATGGTAAAACGTATTCTCGGGGATTTCTTGCAAAAGATGCGGTTCTAAGACGTACATGCCCGTATTGACCATAAATGTAAGTTCGGGTTTCTCCTGTATTTCCGTCAATAATCCATCTTTGGCCGTTTTCAGCGTTCCATATGGAATAGGGTAATGCTTTAAGCCTCCCACGATGGTAAGTTCATTATTATTATTTTTATGATAGTCAAATACCTCGGCATAATCCTGATCGATAAGTATATCGCAATTTGACACAAAAAAGGTTTCTTTTATTTTATCTTTTAAATAAAAAAGGCTGCCAGCAGTACCTAAAAATTCTTCCTCTATGATATATTCTACATCGTACGGTCGCTTATCAATGCTATTAAAATATTGTTTAATAAGCTCATATTTATAATTTACCGTTAAATAAAAATCTTTTATACCAACTTTATTAAAACGATTAACTATTTTTTCAATTATTGGCTTCTCACCAACAGGTACCAGGGCTTTCGGGATGACATTAGTTAGTGGCTTTAACCTGGTGCCTTTGCCTCCAGCCATAATAACCACAGGAGCGTCAACATTTCTGGGTGTTAGCCCTGCCGCGAGGCCGGCGATCTCATCTCCGAAGTGTATTTTTACAATATCTCCGGCTTGATTTACTACAGGCATAAATTCAACCTTTTTCTCAAGCATGAGCTTTTTTATTGCATCAAAACTATCATTTTCATGCGCTACGTTTACTTTATGCTTTGGCCTCAGAATATTAGCAATGGGCGTCTGAATTGGTTTGCCTTTAATTAGTGCACGCTGGATATCACCAATACTAAGCATACTGAAGTATTTGGATTCTTTCAATACAATTAATAGTTTGGTTTTAGCGGTATCCATCTGCTTGATTGCAGCAAGCATGCTCTGCGAAAAATCAATAGACAAGCC
Source organism: Salinivirga sp. (assembly GCF_055145285.1). NCBI lineage: Bacteria > Pseudomonadati > Bacteroidota > Bacteroidia > Bacteroidales > Salinivirgaceae > Salinivirga > Salinivirga sp. The sequence goes on from NZ_JBSRDC010000024.1 coordinate 114,205, forward strand.
GGAAACGTTAGGATGTGGTTGTTTCATTATGTATGTTTTACGAAAATTCGTTTCGAATCAATATTTAAAATGGATGCATCTATCCAATACAAAATAACCCTCGAAAAACTACAAAGATAAATGCAAAAGCCCAAATACAATCCTAAAATTCATATTTCGCAAAAATTGCTTAAATCTTATTTTAATGGATTTGTGGATATTTCATAAAAAAAATGTATGTTCGTTTGCGAAAATACAAACAAAACAGCAGACAAATGGAAAAGCAAAACATGCAGGATATTTTAAAAAAAATCTTTCCGCACGCGGTAGCCGTAGTATTATTTCTATTAATCTCCTACGCATACTTTTCACCCCAGCTCGAAGGAAAAAAACTACAAGCTGGTGATGTGGCCAATTATAAAGGAGCAGCAAAAGAAATATTAGATTATCGTGCCGAGACAGGTGAAGAAGCATTGTGGACCAACAGAATGTTTGGCGGTATGCCTGCCTACCTTATTTCTGTAAAAGTCAGAACCAACGTCTTTTTATACATTAATAAACTGTTACAAATTGGCGAAAGACCAGCCAGCTATTTGTTTGTCTGCCTGCTTGGGTTTTATATTGCCTTGCTACTTTTTGGCGTAAATCCATGGCTCAGCATAGCGGGTGCCATTGCCTATGGTTTCTCCTCCTATTTCTTTATAATTCTGGGAGCCGGCCACATGACTAAAGCCGTGGCGCTTACCTACATGCCTGCCGTTATAGCAGGGGTTTACAGCACATACCGAAAAAAAATGTGGCTCGGAGCTGCCGTTACAGCGCTGTTCCTTGGATTACAAATAAAAGCTGCCCACCCGCAAATCACCTACTACACAGGTATGGTAGTGCTCATTTTTGTAATTTTTGAATTTATATCTGCGCTCAAAAAGCAACAAATTGTTGATTATTTAAAAAAATCTGCCCTGTTGCTTGGTGTAGCTGTATTGGCGCTGGGTAGCGATATACCACACTTGTGGATGACCTATGAATATGGCGAATATTCCATTCGTGGTGAGTCTGAACTATCTGACAAAACGGGTAATAAAACAGCTGGCCTTGATAAAGATTACATCACAGCATGGTCATACGGCATTGATGAAACACTCACCGTACTGATACCCAATTTCATGGGCGGATCATCTCATGGAAGTCTCGATAAAGACTCTGAAACTTATAAATGGCTAAAGACCAGGACCAGTCCGGCACAGGCTAAGCAATATATAAATGCCCTGCCCATGTATTTTGGCGAACAGCCTTTTACTTCCGGGCCGGTTTATTTTGGTGCTGTAGTTATGTTGCTCTTTGTTTTCTCCTTGTTTGTATTGCGAGGGCCGATAAAATGGTGGCTCGTTATTGCCACACTTTTGGCGCTGTTTTTAGCCTGGGGTAGACACTTCATGTTTTTCACAGAGTTGTTTCTCGATTATTTCCCGGGGTACAACAAATTTAGAACCGTGAGTATGACGCTGGTTATAGCGCAAGTAACTGTGCCATTGATGGGATTGCTTGCAATTAAAAAGATTATGGATGAAAAAATCAGCAAGGAAAAAATAATCACCTGGCTCAAAAATTCACTGTACATTGTGGGTGGCATTGCCCTGCTTTTTACAATATTCCCGGGATTACTTACAGACTTTAACAATCCGGCTGATCAACAATCTTTGCAAAATCAAGCATTCATAGATGCCATAGAGGCCGATCGTAAAAACCTCTTAAGAAGCGATGCCTTTAGGTCGTTAATTTTCATTCTACTTACATCCGTTGTGCTGTGGGCGTTTGTAACCGATAAGCTCAAAAGGAGTTACTTCTTTGCTGCGTTAGGTTTATTGTTTATAGCAGACATGTGGCCTGTAAACAAACGATATATCAATAGTGAAAACTTTGTGAAAGCCCGCGAGATTAAGCAACCATACAAGCCTACAACGGCTGACCAACAAATACTACAAGACAATAGCCTGCATTACCGGGTTTTCAATACAACCGCAAGACTCGATCAGGATGCCCGCACCTCATATTTTCACAATAGTTTAGGTGGTTATCATGGTGCCAAAATGCAACGATACCAGGAAATGATAGACCGGCATATTGGACAGGGTAATATGCCAGTGATAAACATGTTGAACACTAAATATTTTATTACTTCCAAGAACAATCAGCAGGTAGCACAACGAAACCCTGGAGCATTAGGCAATGCCTGGTTTGTTAATAATGTAAAACTGGTAAAAAATGCCGATGCAGAAATTGCATCCCTCAACGAGTTTGAACCAGCAAAAACGGCTATTGTAGACCAACGCTTTAGCAACCACGTAGAAGACACTTATGCTACGGATTCAATGGCGTATATAAATCTTACGAGCTATAGTCCTAAAAAGCTTGAGTACAAAGCTAAAACAGACACAAAACAGCTTGCGGTATTCTCTGAAATATACTATCCTGCCGGATGGGAAGCCAGCATCGATGGCAAACCGGCAAAACACATACGGGTTAATTACATATTACGTGCTATGGAAATACCTGCAGGCGAACATGTTATTACATTTGAGTTTAAGCCAAAGGCCTATTATGCAGGTCGCAACATTTCGCTGGCCAGTTCAATAATTCTTGTACTTTTTGTTTTGGGTGTGTTTGGAATGGAAATTCGTTGCTATTTCAGAAAGGAAGAAAAGCCGGAAGAAGAATAGAAAAACCCATAAATAAAAGAGCCGGAGCTGTATAACTACAGGTCCGGCTCATATTTTATAGGCCTTAGGTATTCTATTTGTTGTTTTCCTGCTCCTTCTGCTGCATTAGTTTCCGGTGAAGCTCCTCTTTTTCTTTGTTTGAAAGTTTTTTAGACGTTTTCATTTGAACCGTTTTTATTGTGCGGTCAATCATTTCAATTTGTTGGTCGTAGCGTCTGCAAAATATACAAAGAAATGAAATACCAACGATAAGGCTTTTAACACATACCATGTGCAGCATAAAAGCTTTTGGATTTCATTTTATGCGGCCTCCGACAGGTGAAATAGCGTTGCGATACACTAATTAGTGTTTGTCCATTGAAATAAAATTTGTACGCGGATTAATGCATTAATTGTCACTTCACTTTTTGAAGTTCTACATCAAAAACAAGCGTTGTGAATGGGGCAATATTTGCACTGGACAATCCCTCCGCACCATAAGCCAACGGCGAAGGAATTAGAATTGTGGCCTTCCCTCCTTCTTTCATCTCCTGTACTCCTTTTTCCAGGCCTTCAATGACCTGATTATTTCCAATGGTAAACGTAAATGGTTCTCCTCGCTCGTAGGAATTATCGAAAGGACTGCCATCGACAAAATAGCCAAAATAATCAACGGTAACTTTATCTCCGGGTTTAGGCGATGGGCCATTACCTTCATGCAATGATTTCACGTAAAATGTATTGAGATGTATGGAATCTTCTATACCCAATCCTTTGGCAAAATGTTTCAGGGCAATTAATTCACGTTTTTGGCCACTTATCTGATTAAGCTGTCGTTCTCTTGCTACCTGATCGAGATCTTTAATATCCGCCATACGTATATCGAAGCGTAGCTTGTCTCCCTTTTGAATAAAATCAGGAACCGTTTCTTCTTCATCGTAGCGGTAGTAATTCAGCGCATCAATAAAAAAAGCCATTGAATCACCTTCGTGCATAAATTTCAGCGCGTCATTGATACCACCTTTATATTGAGATTTCTCTACTTGCACACGAAAGAAATCGGCACTCTTAAGCACACTGTCGTTTGGTGCTTTTATAGATATACTTAGTTTCACAATATCACCGTCCCGCGGGGATAAACCCACTTCAGAACGGTCGATAAACAAATAATCAAATCCTTTATTATGAGACTCGAACTCTTGATTTTTTCCACCACATCCCATCATTAGAGCTGTTAATGTAATAACCGCTAACGCATTAATAAAACGCTTCATTGCTTCTAAACTTTTTTAAAAATTAAACTTGTTCTTCACGCGAACGAACCTGAATTAATTCCAGTTCGTAAATAACAGAAGTAAAAGGAGGCACAATGCCGGTGCTTGAACCATCAGTTCCCCAGGCCAGGTCAGAAGGTAAAATTATAAGTGCTTTTTCCCCTTCCCGCATCATTCCAATGGCCTCTTCCATTCCTTCAATAACTTGCCATTCGGTACCGAATACAAATTCAAATGGTTGGTTTCTTTTTACAGTAGAATCAAAAAATTCACCATTCAAAAATTTTCCTTCATAATTAACGGTAACAATATCTCCTTTTTGAACTGTTTCCCCTCTGGTTTGAGTAAGTGGAATAAAATACATACCACTCGCTGTCGGCTTAATATCTATTTTTTGCTCTTCAATAAAATGGCGCAGTACGGTTTGCTCATATTCGCCAAAATCTTCAATCCAGGCCAGGAACTCTTCTTTCTCTCTCTTATATTCCTTAGCTGACCGAATCATACGCATCCTGATTCCTACCTTCATACTGCTGTTTTCCGGAATAAAAGAAGGAAGTTTCGCATCAAGTGTTTTCTTAAAAAGTTTATCTGCACTTATAATAAAACTGGCGCTGTCGTTCTCTGCCAGCATCATAAAACACTGTTCAATACTTCCTTCGAATTCAGATTGTGCCAGTTGGAAAGTTCGTTTACCCTGAAAAAAGATACTATCATCCATAGTCTGGTAAGCTATATCGGCGGTTATGTAATCGCCTGCTTCAGGTTTATGTCTGTCATCACCAAACATAAACAACCTGTAATAGATTTTACCATCTTTTGCCTGACTATAATCCGGGTATGGACTCGAATTACAGGCCATTAGAAACAATAAAAGAATATAGATAACCCCTGACTTCATTACTTTCATTTCTGCAATATAGGAACAAAAATAGGTATTTTCAGATTGCGTTCAACTATTTTTCCAAAGATTTTAGCCGCACCTCGTAGATGATGGTAGATCTCGGAGGTATACGCTTTTGATCGCCCAACAGATGATGTGCCATGTAAGGAGGCATAATAAACCGCGCACTATCACCCTGATGCATCAATAATACACCTTCTTCGAGACCTCTTACAACACCACCTTTGCTAATTCTGAATTTCAGTGGACCCGTTGAATCGGAGCTATAAGCCAGTTCTCCATTAAGCAACCTCACTTTGTAATCTAACTTGGCAATTAGATTGGGTTTGGCTTTCTGGCCCCGGCCCTTCTCAATAATCTCATACCAAAGACCTGTGCCGGTAACATTCATGTTCCAGCTATTGGCTCGTATTACACCCACAATTCTTGTAGAATCTTTGGCAATTAAGCCCTTGTTGGCTTCAATTAATTTTTTATTGTACTCTTTCCGCATAATTTGTTCTGTCTGCCTTTTCTCGTGATAATTATTTTTGCATGATAAAAATGCAAATAAAAGGAAGGCTCCCATTACAATATATCTAAAACTCATGGTAGTGTGATTTTACTTTTTCTTCAAATTCTTTTAAAGTATCGTTCAGGTTTTTATAGGATTTACCTCCTGCTGCATTGAGATGTCCGCCACCATTAAAAAAACTATTCGAGAACTTATTGGCAGCAAAATCTCCTTTAGACCTGAAGGATATTTTAACATAGTCGTCTTTTTCAATAAAAATTGCAGTGAATTTAACATTTGCAATCGACAGTGGATAATTGACAAACCCTTCAGTATCTCCGGGCTTGAAGTCAAAATCTTTTAAATCCTTCTGCGTAAGGTATGTATATGCTGTATGATATTCAGGAATAATTTCCATGCGGTTGGCCAGCATATGACCTAATAATTTCATACGGCTGGCATTGAATTGTTGAAAAACCAAATCGGTGATACGATCTTTATCAAAACCGATCTCAAGCAGTTCAGCCACAGCTCTAAATGTGCCAGGTGATGATGAGTTGTATGCAAAGGACCCTGTATCAGTTGCGATGCCGGTATAAATACATTCTGCCATTTCCCGGGTTTGTGGCAGGTTACCGCTGCGTTTTAATATCCAGAAAAGCAATTCGCATGTACTGCTGTATGATGTGCTTGCAATTTGTAAGCCTTGGTATGTTTTAACCTGCGGATGATGGTCAAGTACCAACACCGGCAGCGGCGGGTTTTCGAGGATGTATGAAAGGTGGTCCATGCGGCCGGGTTCATTAAAATCAAGGCACACTATAAGGTCGGCTGTTTTAATGTAAGCATCCAACGTTTTCTTTGTTGCATTGGCTTTTATTGCATTAGTTCCCGGCATCCATGCCAGTGAGCCGGGCACTTCATTGGCAATAAAAATCTCTGATGCAATCTGTCTGTTTCGGAGCACCATCTGAAAGGTTGATGCGCTACCCAATGCATCCCCGTCGGGATTCATATGTGTAAAAATGGCAACCTTTTGCGATTCCGACAGCAGTTTATTGAAAGCGTCAATATTATTTTTGATTGTTTTCTCCACGATTATTTTTTCTATAATACTAAACAAATTCGGAAACATCAAATATAAAAACATTTGCTCAGCTTTGAAACGAGTGGCAATCTTTTCACGCTTATCTTTATAACAATTTTCCTCAGTCAATGAGCAAATCAACTACCTGTATAAATTCTTCAAACCCCGGTGTTCAATAAAAGGTATTGAATTAAATCTAAATAATGGACTGCCGGATGAGTCGGCTTACGTATTTTCCGATAAAGAAAAAGTATGTGCTATTCTGATAAACCTGATCAAAAATGCCATTAAGTTTACCGATTCCGGTAAAATTGAATTTGGTTATCGTGATTTCAGCGACCCTGCTGAGTTTTATGTACAAGATACAGGAACAGGAATTCCTGCAGCACGCCAACAAGCAATTTTCGAACGTTTTGCGAAGTAATGTTGCTAAATATCAGCTACATACTTTATCAACATTTTTCACTGGCTCTCTTTTTCAGCCTGCAAACGGCCACCACGTACGGTTGCACCTAAGGCAATTCCTGCACTTACTACAACAAGGTTCTTAATGATATACTGACCCTCAAATGTTAATCCAAAGGGAAAAACCGTGAACACCTGATCAGGAAATAAAAAAACAGGAGTAAATGTGCCAATCATTTGTAAATAGAGCAATAAAAGGGTTTCCCGCAGAAAGATATTAAAAAGTAAACCAATACCAATTAAAACTTCCCAAACGGCCAGTCCATAAAGGATTAATTTTTCGGGCAATAAACCGAATGAAATTACATCAATGGTTTGCACAGCAATACCTTGCGCGGGACTCAGCCCTTCGAAAAACTTTAAGGCACCAAACCAAAAGAAAATTATGCCAATGCTAATTCTGAGTAATTTAATACCCTGATTGGCCATCCAGTAAGTTACCCGTTTATCTATTTTTTCGAAAGTATTTCCTCTTAAATTCATATTTTTAAAGTCTTAAATTCGACAATCATCCATCAACCACTATAACCTGCCCGGTGATGAAACGTGAACAATCGCTAATTAAATTATATGCCGTACTAAATTTCTAATCATTCCATTAAAAACAAACAAGTGAAAAGGCCATACAGCATACCAATAGATCCGCCCCCAAACGCCTCTGGGTCTGAAGGTAGCAGTTTGATATAAAACTGTTTTTTCATTGCTTTGTTTAATTCTATATTCCAGCCAGGCTTCACCAGGGAGTTTCATTTCTGCATACAATAAAAGTCGTGAGCGATCTTTAGCAGCATAAATTACCCGCCAAAAATCAAGAGCTTCGCCTGTTTTAATAATATCGGGATTGGCTCGTCCACGCCTGAGTCCCACTCCACCTACTAATTTGTCCAGAAAACCACGAAACCCCCATAGCCACGTAGCATAGTACCATCCGTGGTTCCCGCCTATGCGCCAAATATTTCTTTTTACGCTATCTTCTCTGCCAGTTATATCTGCATGCTTTTCATCTTTGAAACAACCGTAGGTTGGCACTTCAATATATTCATCGAGATGTGCATCGGAAAACTGGTCGTTAACGGCATCTTTCCAGCTGGACAAGACCATATTTTGGGCAATTCGTTCGAATGCCAACTCCACAGCCTCATCGTAATGAATTAAATTAATGGGCACCAATTCGCGAATGGCATTTTCCTGACACACCACATCAACTTTAAGACTATCGACCAAATTTACAGCGAGCTTATAAGAAGTTGCCGTTACAAAATACAGCCAATAGGAGGACAAGCGCGGGGTCATAACCGGAACAGAAATAATATACCGTTTCAGCTTACGCACTTTGGCAAATTTGTACAACATCTGCCGGTAGGTTAGCACATCAGGACCGCCAACATCGAAAGTTCGATTGTAGGTTGACGATAACCCAACTACACCTGTAAGATATTCCACAATATTTCGAACGGCAATCGGCTGGATTTCACTTTTCAGCCATCTGGGTGCCACCATGATGGGTAATTTTTCAACCAGGTCGCGCATAATTTCAAACGAAGCGCTTCCTGAACCCACAATTATGGCTGCTCTGAGCACTGTCAATGCAGCCTTCGCATTGGATAGAATCTGCTCTACATTTTGCCTTGAGGCCAAATGCTCGCTAAGCTTATCTTCATTGCCAAGGCCACTCAAATAGATGATTTGCCTGGCTTGGGTTTGATCGAGCAACTGAATAAAATTTGTAGCGGATGTGGCTTCCATTTCATAAAATTTCCGGATACTACTGCTCATCGAATGCACCAGGTAATAGGCCACATCAATCTCATCAGGAAATGATAAATCAGCATCTGGGTTTAATAAATCAGCTTCCACAACGCGGATTTCGCTCAAAATGTGGTCTGCCAGGTTCAACCGGTTTTTATCCCGGGTCATTGCAAAAACGGTGTGCCCCTGGTCAAGTAGTACAGGGATCAAACGTTTCCCAATATAGCCAGTAGCGCCGGTTACGAGAATATTTAATTTACCTTCTTTCATAAATAGCTATCATTTAACTAACGATAAGTATAACCGGCGTTGCGTTTTTTGTGACTGTATTTCCTAATAAACCATGCAGCACCCAAAGAGAGGCTGCCGTTCAAGTTTGTTATGGTATCAGCAATGGTTACCATGCTATTGGTGTAAATTTCACCAGGAACCTAAGCAATAGCAAAAAGCAAAGTAAATACACAAGCAAATCTTATGTTACTTGCGTGCTCATGACTTTGATGTTGGCACATAGGTTATTCTTAATCACGAAAATCCATAACCGTGTTGGGGTAATTCTCAGGATGTGCAATTACATCTGCCATTTTTTCGGCCACCGCTCCCGGAGAGGTAAGTTCATTATTCTGCTTGAGCTGAACAAACTTATCTTTTGAGCTAAATTGCTCATCGGGCACAGCTCTGATTTCACTTTGCATTTCAGTATCAATAATACCAGGAGCAATACTGAATACTTTTACATCGTTTCTTTTTGCCTCTTGTATTTCACCCTCGAGCACTTGAGTAAACATTTCCAGACCTGCTTTAGTGGAGCAATAGGTACTCCATGAGTTTACAGTGTGTCTCGCTGCACCAGAACTAATGTTGATGATCATCTTCTCTGCATTACTTTCTGCATATGCATCCATAAAACTATTGATCAAAATGGCCGGAGCAATGAGGTTTACATTATAGCTTTGCACCATGTTTTGGCTACTCATTTTGCCAATATGGTTTACATCGCCCAAAACACCGCTATTGTTGATTAAAACAATTTTATCTGCATCATCATATCTATCAAAATCATAAGCTTGCACAGCTTCTATCATGTTAAGATCAAAAACCACATGCCGGTAACGTTCATGATTAATGGTTTGCCTCCGCGAAATACCAATGACAATATTCGAATCATTTTCCAGAAGCTTTTCAGCAATGGCTCTACCAATACCTCTGCTTGTACCTGTAATATAAAAATAGTTCATTTCAATATTTTTATTGTTCGTAGATTAATTGTTCGTCTTTTACACCCAGTTCTTTAAGAGCTTTTAAGACATTTTCTGTCATTCCCATGGTACCGCAAACATAGAAGTATTTTGAAAAATCTTTAACATGGTACTGTAAAAAATCTTTATCGATTCGTCCATGGAAATATTCCTCTTTTTTCTCCTGGGTAAGGGTATTGACGAATTTAAGACCCAACATCTGTCTGAGTTCAACTTCCAAAATAATGTCCTGCTCCTTTTTATTGCTATATAAAAGTGTATTACCTTTAATTTTGCCGTCTATTTCGAGTTTACGCAAAATGGCAATAAATGGCGTTACGCCTGCGCCTCCTGCAATAAAGTATCCAGGGCCCTTGTAGCGGATAGTCCCCCAGGCATCGCCAATTAATAATTCATCGTCAGTATTAAGTTTATCAAACTCCTGGGTAACACCTTCTCTTTCATACATCTTCACAATTAACTCCAAATGCTCATCCTCGGGCAAAGATGTAAATGTAAACGGGCGTTTTGCTTCTTTAAAATCTTCTTTATTGATGGCTACCTCGGTTGCCTGCCCTGGCTCAAAAGTATACCCTTCAGGTTTTTCAACTACAATGCGTTTCACATCGTGGGTTACATTATCGTTTGCTATTATTCTTACTTTATGTGTCATTTGATTAAGGATTTATGGTTTGTTTATTAACTAACAAAAAAGCCCGTTGAGTGTTTTTGCAAAATAGATTTTCCCGGTAGCTATAATTTGCCCGTTTAAAACATTTTGGAATTAAAAAAAGCCGAATATTCTCAGATATCCGGCTTCCATAATTATTATTGTAAAAAAACCAAAAGAGACTTTAGAAATAGAGGTCGCGCTCTCCTTGTTTTATTTTGTCTATACGTGCTCTGAGCTCCTCATTATTTTTAAACCCGTCTAATTCCGTGTTGATGGTATTTTCAATTATTTTCCATCCTTTTTTTGCGGTTTCATCAGAAGCATAATCTACCAGGTATTCCGATAAGGTTAGAATAGCATTAGGTGTGCAATAACGTTTAATAAAACCGGGAACGGAAAACTCCATAAAATGCTCGCCAGTTCTACCCAATCTATAGCATGCAGTGCAGAATGAGGGCAATTTGCCTGTATCGAGCAGCTCGTCGATTATTTCATTTAATGAGCGGTTATCGTTAATCATGAATTGTTCCCGGTTGAGGTTCTGCTTTTCATTCTTACTATCGTGATAAGATCCAAGTTCCAGTTTTGTGCCACCGTCGATTTGAGAAACGCCAAATTCAATCACTTCCTTCCGCACATTAGCACTTTCGCGTGCTGTAAGAATCATACCGGTATAAGGTACAGCCAGACGCAAAATGGCAACAAGTCTTTTAAAATCTTCGTCATTGACCATATACTTATCTGTCATATCAATGGAGGTACTGTCTGTTATACGTGGAAAAGACAAAGTGTGTGGCCCCACGTTGTAACAAGCCTCCAAATGATTGGTATGACGAACCATTGCCATCACCTCAAATTTCCAATCGTACAACCCAAACAAGGCTCCCAGACCAACATCATCAATTCCGGCTTCCATAGCACGGTCAAGTGAGGTTAACCTGTAATTATAGTCAGCTTTTTTGCCACCAAGATGATACGACTTGTATACTTCCGGATGATAAGTTTCCTGAAAAATTTGATATGTGCCTATACCGGCTTCATGTACTTTTTTAAAGCCTTCAAAATCAAGTGGAGCAGCGTTAATATTTACCCTGCGAATTTCACCATTACCCTTTTTAACGCCATAGACTGTTTCAACAGTATGGGCTATATAATCAGCATTATATTTTGGGTGTTCTCCATAAACAAGTATCAATCGCTTTTGACCATTATCTTCAAGCGCTTCAACCTCCTGTACAATTTCTTCATCGGTAAGTGTCATGCGCTCTGCTTCGGTGTTTGTTACCCTGAAACCACAGTATTTACAATTATTTGTGCAGTGGTTTCCAATGTACAAAGGGGCAAACAATACAATACGATTACCGTATACTTTGCGTTTAAGTTCCCGTGCGCCTTCTTTTATGTGTTCAATTAATTCAGGATCATCGGCCTGCAGAAGCGTGGCAACTTCCTGGAGATTTAACCGTTCCTTGTTCAAAGATTTTTGGATGATTGTCTCTACAGCATCTTTATCTGGGTGGGCATTGTTCAAGAAATCTTCAATTTCTTCCACATCAATGAATGGTTCCATTGGGCGGTCTTCGATACGATATTTTTCTGGTGTAAATTGCATAGATGTACTTTTTTAACAGGCACAAACGCCTGTTTTGTTTTCAAAGGTCAAACCAATACGAGCGAGCTTTTTCTTTGAGCAAAATAGTTGTTTCTTCACTGGTTTCGGCAGGAATAATTAAGCCTGCTTCAGGCGTAAGCTGAATACGCTTTGCATTTTCAATATCACTGATATTGCTCCATTTATAAGCCCATCGCTTACCATAAATGCGACAAACAATAACATCAATCTGAAATTGCTCCGTCAGCCATTGTCCTATTTTTTCATAGTGATTTTCAAGATCCATATTGCTCGTCTTTTATGAGTGCCGATTTTATTTGCACTCCGTCTAAACGTCCGAGCTGACCCGTAAGTGAACCTATGTCATCAGTGGAACCTTCAAGCACAAGTGTTATGACATTTATGTCCTTTTGTTGCAAAGGAATGCCCTGCCGGCCAATTACAATATTGGCATGCGCTGAAACTATTTTATTGAGCTTAAATATTGCAGCTTTGTCTTTTACAATAATGACGGCTGCTCCGATTCGCCTTTCCATCAGTTTTACCTCCGGATCAGTTTAAGTTTTACAGAGTCCTTACAATACAAAATTGCATTGCGCAGACACGTAAATATACAACAAATACCTTGCGTTAAAAAACAAATATGTTGCAAAACAGGATTCTAATCAGGACTGTATAAAACAAAATGATGCTGTTCTTGCTGTAATTTAAACTTAAAAATCACTCTCCCGTTTTCACTTCTGTATATTCCTCAACATGGCAAGAGATCACTGCAAAATTTATCTCTCAAAAAGAGTATTACGATAATTGAGATTGATTTAAAAACTATAGAATTCGTATATCAAATGCTGACTTAGGCACAATAAGATTTTTCGTTTTTGAATTGTATTTGTGATATTAAAAGGTTTTTCATTATTTTACTTCAAATTATGATAAAATGGAAGTATTAGGAATAGACATTGGAGGATCGGGTATAAAAGGTACAATTGTAGATACCAATACTGGTGAATTTTTAAAGGAAAGGCACCGCATTCCGACTCCACAACCAGCCACAATTGACGACATATCGGAAACGGTCAAAGCTATTGTTGACCATTTCAAATATGAAGGTCCTATTGGCTGCGGATTTCCCTCAGTTATACAAAATGGAGTGGTAAAAACAGCCTCCAATATCCACAAATCGTGCATCAATGTAAACGTAAATGAGGTTTTTAGTCACATTACCGGGCAACCTGTACATGTGTTTAACGATGCTGATGCAGCCGGTACTGCAGAACTAGAATTTGGATGTGTTAAAGGATACAAAGGGCTAGCTATTTTTTTAACCATAGGTACAGGTATTGGTTCGGCCATTATCAATCAGGGACTGCTGATCCCCAATTCAGAGTTGGGACACGTTTACCTGGACAATGGAATGAAAGTAGAGCACTTTGCTTCTGACGCGGTAAGAAAAAAAGAAGATCTCAGCAGAACAGAATGGGGAGAACGATTCAACATCGTATTAAATTATTTTGATAAACTTTTTTACCCGGATCTATTTGTATTAGGTGGGGGTACAAGTAAAAAGTTCCACAAATATGCTGATACAATAACGGTTAAAACACCGGTTAAACCAGCAGAGCTGCTCAACCATGCAGGAATAATAGGAGCAGCTTTATTGGCATCAAGAACAATAAAATAATAATTACCAAAACAAAAAAGAGGCTGTCCAAAAAGTATTGGGCAGCCCTTTTTTATTTTGCGTTCTCCTTAATTATTAGTAAATTAAGGTTGTCAAATGAACGTAAAATCAAATATACGATTTAAAACGGTTACTTCCCAACAGGCAGTCCTGTTTCCTAGTAACATAGGCGACAAGATCGAGGCTAATCACCCCGTACGCATTGTAAATCAGATTGTTGACTCTTTAAGAATTGACGATATTTTTTCATCCTATAAAGGTGGCGGGACAAGTTCCTATCATCCAAAGGTAATGATTAAAATATTGTTTTACAGTTACTTAAGCAACATCTATTCTTGTCGCAAAATTGCCAAACAGTTAAAAGAAAATATCTACTACATGTGGATTTCTGGCAATAGCACCCCTGATTTCCGTACTATTAACAATTTTAGAAGTAAAAGATTAAAGGGCCGAATTCAGGATTTGTTTGCAGAGTTGGTCAGAATAATGTCTGAGATGGGTTATGTAAGTCTTGATAAACAGTATATTGACGGCACCAAGATTGAGGCGGCTTCGAATAAATACACCTTTGTTTGGAAGAAAGCTACAGAAAAATATAAGCAAAAACTTGAAGATAAACTTGATTCCATTTTAAAAGATATTGAACATACTATCGAAGTTGACAATGAACCACAAAGCGAAGATGTAGGCTTCAAAAGTTTTGACTCAAAAGTATTGGAAGAAAAAATTGAAAAGATAAATGAAAAGTACTCACAACTCTCTAAGCAACAACATAAAGCAGTTACCGCTCTCAAAGATAAACATTTGCCCAGATTAAAAAAATATGAAAAACAACTTGATATATTAGAAGATCGAAATAGCTATTCTAAAACAGATGTTGATGCAACCTTTATGCGCATGAAGGAGGATCACATGATGAACGGTCAACTCAAACCTGCTTATAACGTGCAGATTAGTACAGAAAATCAGATAATCACTAATTATTCTATCCATCAGCGGCCAGGAGATACAGCCACTTTAATCCCCCATCTGAGCCAGTTTTACAGGCATTATGGTAAATTACCCGGAACGCTTGTAGCAGATGCCGGTTATGGAAGCGAGCATAATTACAAGTATGCTGAGCAATTTAATATTGAGGCATTTGTTAAGTATAATTACTTTCATAAAGAACAGAAACGAAAATTCAAGAACAACCCTTTTTACCCTTCTAACTTATATTACAATGAGGAAAAAAACTATCTGGTATGTCCGATGGGACAAATCATGAACTTCATAGGCAATAAGCAAAGAAAGTCAGATTTGGGATATATGTCTCAAGTAAGTATTTACCAGGCAAAAAATTGTAAGGGGTGCCCTCTTCGATCACAATGCCACAAAAGCACTGGTAATAGAAGGATAGAACTCAATCATGAAATGATAAAATACAGAAAAAAGGCAAAAGAAAAACTTTTAAGTGAAGAGGGATTATATCATAGAAGTATGCGACCAATTGAACCAGAAGCTGTATTTGGTCAAATTAAATTCAATAACAACTTCAATCGATTTACATACAGAGGGTTAGATGGTGTAGATCTGGAATTTGGCCTAATTGCAATCTCTCACAATTTAAGAAAAATAGCCAAGATTGTCTCTAATTCCCTAAAAAACAACTGTTTTCAACAATTTTTTGCGTTTTTTCAACAAATATTGCCCAAAATTTTTGCTCAATTCAGCCAAAATCGAAAAAAATACAATACAACAAAAATCGTAAATATTTATCGTAAAATTGCAGCATGAAAAAAGGCTGCCTTTTTAGACAGCCTCTTTTTTTTATCAAAAATCTCAATTTTTAATTGAAAGACACGCCTAAACCAACGTTATACATAGAGTAATCCTGATAAATATAAGCGGCATGAAGGGTCAATAATGATAGCTTCAACCGTAATCCTACTGATGTATTAACCGAACTATGTTTAATTGTAGCATCAATCGGATCGGTCATTTCATTCGATTCATCAAGTACTGTAATAATACCATCTCCATTTTCATCATCATCCGAATTATAGGCCGGATCCGTCGCAAGGACATAGTCAGGCAATAAATAAGTACCATTTAGTGCAATATTAAAACTGCTGGCAGCATACCCAATACTTACATAACCCGTAAGGACTGCAAGTTTTTTAGAAATTATTAAATTGGTATTCCACGCCGAACTCGTAAGCGTAAGATCCTGGGTTCTGTAATAATCGTTGGCAATACCCTCCTCTGTTGTGGGTAAAAAAGGATCAACAACCTCAAAGGGGGCATCAATATAATCAGTTGGATAATACGCTACCTTGTTGTAGGTGCCACTCAGCCGGCTCCATCCAAACTGTGCCGACATGTCGAAAGGCAACTTATTGAAACCAGGAATCCATTGTTTGAAATCATGGCGCAAGCCAAACCCAAACATCCCAATCTTGCCAAAGTCGCCAAAGTCCATTTCAGGAAAGAACCGGAAAGATAAATCAGTACCTTTGAACACACCCACTCCAACTTGCATCATAGGTAAAGGCACCATGGCAAAGCCAGTACCAGAAGGTAAATCATAAAGATTACTAATCCGATTGCCACCCCCCATATCAATACCTACCGATGCCCCATCGCCACTACCAGCTATAGTAGGGCTTTCCGAGTCAACTCCGGGTAATAAAAAATTCCAGGTGTAATTATCTAAGTCAAAACTTTCGTCCTGAGAAGGAACCATTGCAAGTGTGGTACTGATAGTAACATCGAAACCAAAAACCTGGTGGGCTTTTCCAGTATTGTACCACCCGGCATTCATGGCTGTCCCAAAGCCCTTTCCAAATGGCTCAAGATATGCTTCTGTGAGCTTCTCCATATCTGAAGCACCGGAACTCAAAAAGCGGGACACTTCGCTTTGTGCCATAGAAGATGCCGGTAAAAGCAATCCAAACATCAAGTAAAACAAATTTTTTTTCATAATTATAAGCAGTTTATTAGTTTTCTAATGTGAGTTTAATAATCATATTATAAATGCTTAGCAATATTTTTACTATTTTTGATCATAGTTAAAATACAACTATCACTGAACGAATTTACATAATTAATTGGAAATTATAACAATCGCAGAAAAGGGTTGGTTCAAATTAATTATCAGTTGTGATAGGATAGTTCAAAAAATGACCACATTACTTTTCTATAAACCTGTTATATTAAATTAAAACGCTTTATTATGAAAAAAATAATCCAAACACAAAATGCACCAAAAGCCATAGGTCCATACAGTCAAGCCACAGAGGCCAACGGCATGCTCTTCATCTCGGGACAACTTCCTATTGATCCTAAAACCGGCGAAATGCCGAATGGAGTAAAAGCGCAAACAAAACAATCTTTAGAAAACACAAAGCACATTCTCGAAGCCGCCGGAATGACGATGGAAAACATAGTAAAAGCCACTGTATTACTAGACAGCATAGATGATTTTGGCGATATGAATGAAATTTATGCAGAATATTTCAAAACCAATCCGCCGGCAAGAGCTGCATACGAAGTAGCCAACCTCCCTAAAGGAGCACTCGTAGAAATAGAGTCCATTGCTGTTAAATAAAACTCAAAGTATATTTTATCATGCCACAGCCTACTTTTAAACAAAATAATGCCTGTTGCAACAAATCAAAAAAACTACACCTCAAATCTATAAGTTCTTCCTGTTTATCAATAATCCTGCACTTTTTTGTCTGATTTTTTTAAATTTATTGATTTATTGCGTATTATTGCTGATAAATAGCCAAAAAAAGATAAAAAATGATTAAGTCGCTGGCTGTGGCATTTAATTTTCTCGTAATATTGATACTTTCCAATATTTTTGGAGGCGTATCTATTACACAAAACATCCCTGATGAAGTGGATGCCGGCGATCAGTTTACCGTTAGTGTAACGATCGATAAAAGCAATATCGGTGCCTTTGGCCGATACCAAATGGAATTACCCAATGGATTTAAAGCCAAAGCCAAAGAATCAAATGGGGGTTCTTTTAACTTCTCAGATCAAAAAGCCAGGATACAATGGCTAACATTACCTTACGATGACCGGTTTACAATTACCTTCGACGTTACTGTTCCACCCACTGTGTCAGGCGATTTCCAATTACGGTCGAGTTTTGCTTTCATTAAAGACAACAATCCCACAATAGAAGAGGTACCACCCCATACTATAACAGTAAAAGGAAGTGAAAGTGCCGAAGACCTTACAGCTACAAACACTTATAACTACCAAGGCGTACGAATGAAAGAAATTGACTGCATACGCCAAAAACCTTACCTGAATGAAAACGACGAAATTATTGTAAATTTACTCGTTGTCAATAAAGTAGGAATAAACCAATTTGGTAAAATCCAGGAACAAATCCCACGCGGATACAAAGCCATCAGCCTGCGTAGTAAAAATGCAATGTTTACCAACAATGGCCGCATACTAAAATTTATGTGGATGCAATTTCCCAATGATGAACACTTTGTAGTTACCTACAAACTCATACAAACCGAAGAAATTCCTAATCAGGCCTTCCTTATCAACGGAGAAATGACATATACGAGGAACGGAAGAAACCACGTAATAGATATTGCCGAGCGCCAGGTAGACCTGGAAGAATTTGCCGAAGATGATTTGGTTGTTGATAACACCCCCATCCCTGACGAAGAAGAAAAAACAGACTTACTGGATGCAGGAGACCGATTTGCCAACACAGATTATACTGCTGATAACCAAACAAACGATGAAACCGCAGACGTATCAAATGATCAGCAAACCAACGACCAAACATATACTGACAACCAAACACAAAATCAGCAAGAGCAACAAACCGGCACAGATTACACCCAAACCGATGAAACAAAAACTCAAACCTACCGCGAAACAAATTATGCCATTGCAGTCTCAAAAGGCATAACATACCGTGTGCAGGTAGCTGCAGGGCACAAGCTTGTTGAAGAAGCATATTTCAGAAGAAGAAAACTCAAAGATAATGTTCAGATAGAAATCCATCAGGGTTGGCATAAATATACGGTAGGTTCTCATTTCGTTTATAAAAAAGCAAGAGACCATCGCAATATAATATGGGAAACCACACCAATTGATGATGCATTTGTCTGTGCATACAATAATGGCCAAAGAATTACAGTGCAAGAAGCCCTGATGATTGCCAATCAGAAATGGTATAAATAACTATGAAACAATTGATACTATTTAAATATATTTTTGGCTTTGCACTTAGCTATCTTTTTCTATTCCCTATTGCCAGCTTTAGTCAGTTAGACGAAGAATATGAAACCACATTGCTGCTGGAGGAAGAAGGTGAAACCGATGTCTTCAATACTGTTTTTAAACCCGTAATCGGGATTGGCCAGGGTATGTTCACATTCCTGGGGGATGTAAAAAGCAAAACCCCCTATAATCCCATGCAAGGTTATTGGGGAACAAAAGCTGTAATTTCCAGAACAATTGGAGAAAGCTTCGAATTTGATCTATACTTTGTTTTCGGTAAATTCGGAGGTACTAAAACAGGCTATAACACAGAAAGTTCAATAGTACCCACAGAAGGCAACGATAACGTTGTCGAATCTTACCTTCTTAATAACTCCAATAAAAATTTTTATACGGAAATCACAACTTCCGGAGTAGCCTTTACCTATAACTTTATAAACGTATTCAAACGTAAACGCCCTATTCTCCCTTATATTTCAATTGGTATTGAAACGCTACAGTTCAGGGCCAAAACAGATTTAGCGTATACCGATGATAACGGGAACCAAATGCCATACCACTACTGGAGCGATGGTACCATCAGAAATGTTAGTGAAACCAGCAACGAATCGTCGGTCATTATATCCAGAGACCTGGATTACGAAACCGATGCAAGAAATGCCAGTGATCAGGATTATTCATTTTTTTCATTTGGCATTCCGGTTGACGTTGGTGCAAATATTACAGTTACAGACCGTTTGACGCTAAGAATAGGAAATGCCTTTCATTTTGCATTTACTGACTACATTGACAATTACAGCAATGGCAGTGGATTTATCGATAACGATCATTTCAATTACACTTATGCATCGCTTCGACTCGATATGTTTAGCCCGGCTGAAGAAATTGTAGCTGTAGAGAATTTTAAAAATATCAAGTTTACAGTTACTGACAATGAAGACCAGGATAGCGACGGAGTTGATGACTTTAACGATGTATGCCCCAACACAGAACCAGGCGTAAAGGTGGACTTTCGCGGTTGTCCGTTTGATGAAGATCGCGACGGAGTGCCGGACTACAAAGACAAGCAAAAGGGGACCACAATGGAAGCCCTTGGTGTGAGAGATAATGGAATACGTATTCTGGATCTTCATGTGATATCCATGCTCTATGAACCAGAAGCCGTAAAACGCAAAGATATTTACAATTATTACGAAAAAGCTGGTGGCGAAACAAAAGAATACGACGGTATACCGGACAAGTTTAAACATCTCGATGAAAATGAAGATGGCTGGATCTCACCAAAAGAACTACAAGAAGCCATTAATGACTTCTTCGATTTTAAATCGAAACTAAAAGCAGACGATATTTACGAACTCAAAGAATTCTTTTTCCAACAAGAATGAAAAAACTAACCATCATAGTAGTTGGATTATTAATATTGGCTGGATGCAGCAAACAGAAGCAACGGTTCAGCATACCTATTGAAAATAAAACAGAAGATACCTTAAAAGCTGAAATTTACAATACCTGGACCGGGCTTACAGATTCCATAATAAAAATTGCTCCCGGAAAACAAAACCTGTTACTAGATACTTTTGATCTTAAAAGTATTTACATTAACAAATATCCCGAAAAAACAATCTTCATCTGGGAAGAAGCCCAACTAAAGATCAATCAAAACAACATATCTACAGACTCATTAAACCAGGCCATAAACAACCACCAGCTTTGGACTCAGGAATTAGCCACAGGCGTAACAAGCACCAGGTTTATTTGGCCAAAAAACATCTCAAGTAACCGATATGTACAAGGCTGGACACAATTCGACAAGATACTATTCAAACTATTTACCGACACCACATTCCAACCCCAAAAAAATACGCTAACCGATTACAGGCTCGAAAAATATCCGGCTGCATACATGCTTCTACATAAATATACCGATACAGCAGGTCTGTGGATACACCAACATGTTAAAACAATTCTAAGCAAATTAGACCATGCCGGCGTGCCACCAAAAGTTGAAGCGCAATTTTTGAGTCTTTATTTTAAACCACAACAGGTAAACCTCCGCAACGACAGTGTAATGCATGCGCTATCGAAATATATACCGTCAGTGTATTCCAACCTGAAAGCGTTTTATGAAAAACGCACACAAAACGCACAAATTAAAAAAGGTGATAAATTCCCAATAATTACCGGTACAACATCTGATAATACAAAAAAAGAAATAACCTTTACAACCCAATACACGCTTATTGATTTTTGGGCTACCTGGTGTATTCCCTGTATAAAACAAATGCCGGAATTAAATAACTACGCAAAACGCTTTAAGAAAAATCTTAAAATAATTTCTATATCGGTTGATAGCAAGAAAGAACTTAAAAAATGGCAAGGCTATGCGACTAAATACGATGCAATCAGTCATATCTGGGTAAGCGACACCACAAATATTAGAACTCAACTTGGAATAAAAGGCCTGCCACATATGATTCTTGTAAATGAATCAGGAGTAATTATAGACCCCGATTTTCCTCATATTATCAATCCATTAGCTGACAAATGGATTAAAGCATTCACCACTGACAATCAAGCCAAAACAGCATCGGCAAAGGTCAGCAATTAAAAAACACGAGAAAAAAACACGTTTAATTTGAAATTTCGAAATATTGCATTACTTTTGCCATCCAATTACCGGCGGATGTGGCGGAATTGGTAGACGCGCTAGACTTAGGATCTAGTGCCGCAAGGCGTGTGGGTTCGAGTCCCTCCATCCGCACAATATTTGAAACCGCCCCTGAAAGAGTGGCGGTTTTTTGCTAATTGTACAATTTGAAACTTAAGGATTGATATAATGGAAATCACGCTCAACAAGACCGACGATTTAAATGGTGTAATAAACGTTAATGTCACACCGGACGATTATCAGGAGAAGGTAGATAAGGTTTTGAAAGACTACCGAAAAAAAGCAAATATACCAGGCTTCAGGCCCGGTAAAGTACCAATGGGGTATGTCAAAAAAATGTATGGGAAAGCCATCCTGGTAGACGAAATCAACAAGATGCTCTCAGAGTCGCTTGTTGACTATCTAAAAAAAGAAGAACTCAACATTCTGGGCGAACCACTCCCATCAGAAGACAGCGAATCTATTGATTTTGATAAACAAAATGAATTTGATTTTAAATTTGATGTAGCGTTTGCCCCAGATTTCGACGTTAATCTTAGTAAGCGTGAAAAACTCAATTACTACGTACTGAAACCAGACGATAAATTAATTGATGATACCATAAACAATTATGCCTATCGCAATGGCGAAAATGTACCGGTCGATGAAGTTACAGAAAAAGAAGAAACACTGAGAGGTGATATAGAGCAACTGGATGCCGACAACAATCCAATGGAAGATGGCATTAAGAAAGAAAATAGCCTTATGTCGCTACAGGTAATGAAAGACGACGAAATTAAAAAGCAGTTTGAAGGTAAAAAAGTTGGAGACACAGTAGATTTTGACCTGAAAAAAGCATATCCAAACGATACCGAAATAGCTTCATTACTCGAAATTTCTAAAGAGGATGCAGCTAAAGTGGATGGAAAATTCCGTATTACAATTAACGAAATTAATAAGTTTACCCCTGCTGAAGTTAACCAGGAACTTTACGATAAAATTTATGGTGAAGGAATTGTAACTTCAGACAAACAATTCCGTGAAAAAATTGTAGAAGAGATCAAAGAAAATTTCAAATACCAGAGTGAATATAAGTTCTTACTGGATGCTAAAGAAAAATTGATCAAAAAACTTGATCTTAATCTTCCCGACGAATTCCTAAAACGTTGGTTAGATGCAACAAACGAAGAACTGACAAGAGAACAAATTGAGGAAGAATACGATAAGTTCAAAGAAGATATGCAATGGCAACTCATTGTAGACAAAATCTACAAAGAGAACGATTTCAAAGTTGAAGAGTCAGAAGTATTGGATTACGCAAAAGAATCAACCCGTCAGCAATTCATGCAATACGGCTTGAGCTATATCCCGGACGAACAACTTGAAAACTATGCCAAAGAAATTGCAAGCAAACCAGAAGAAAGAAGAAAAATTCTTGATAAATTAGCTGAAAATAAAGTCGTAGATTTTATCAAGGATTCAGTAAAAATTGAAGAAAAAGAAGTTTCTCTGGAAGAATTCAATAACTTTTTTAAATAATTAGGGTTATGGCAGCACAAAATAATGACGAATTCAGAAAATATGCAACTAAGCATCTCGGGATAAGCAGTATGGCATTAGACCAGTACAACAATGCTGTAACCAATAACTTTATCTCGCCCACCATTATCGAAGAACGCAGAATGAATATTGCCACTATGGACGTATTCTCCCGCCTGATGATGGATAGAATTATATTTCTTGGGCTGCCGATTGACGATTATGTAGCTAATATTATTCAGGCACAGCTACTATTTCTTGAATCGACAGAACCGAACAAAGACATTCAAATATATTTTAATTCACCCGGAGGTTCAGTATATGCCGGCTTAGGAATATATGATACCATGCAGTACATATCGGCCGACATAGCCACAATCTGTACAGGAATGGCTGCTTCAATGGGAGCTGTATTGCTCACAGCAGGAACCAAAGGAAAACGATCAGCGCTCAAACACGCCCGTGTAATGATTCATCAGCCAATGGGTGGTGCGCAAGGTCAGGCAGTAGATATTGAAATTACAGCCAAACAAATCATTCAGTTACGTAAAGAACTTTACGAAATTATTGCAGAACATTCAGGCAATAAATTTGAAAGAATAGAAAAAGATTCTGACCGTGACTTTTGGATGACTGCTGAAGAAGCAAAAGCATATGGAATGATTGATGAAGTATTAGATCGCAACAAAAAGAAAAACTAAACATAACTTCTCCACCACCAGAATGCAGAACCACATCAGGTTCTGCATTCTTGTTATAAAAGCTTATATTTGTAGCACAGTTTTTGGAGAGATATAACACACAAACCTTAAACAGGAAAAAATATCACAATGAATAAATGCTCATTTTGCGGTAGAAACGAAAAAGATGTAAATCTGCTCATAGCAGGTATTAGTGGACATATATGTGATTCTTGCATAGAGCAGGCACACGGCATTGTCAATGAAGAATTGAAGCGCAAAAGCAGTTTCCCTTCGTCGAAGCTTGAGCTCAAAAAGCCACATGAAATAAAAGATTTTCTGGACCAATATGTCATTGGACAGGATACAGCAAAAAAATTCCTCTCTGTGGCAGTATACAACCATTACAAACGCCTAATGCAAGAAATTGATGATGACACCGAAATAGAAAAGTCAAACATTGCATTAGTAGGCCGCACAGGTACAGGGAAAACACTGTTAGCCCGTACAATAGCAAAAATGCTTGATGTACCATTTACCATTGTTGATGCTACAGTACTCACCGAAGCAGGATATGTAGGAGAAGATATCGAAAGTGTATTAACACGACTGTTACAAGCCGCTGACTATGACGTTGAGGCTGCAGAACGTGGCATCGTTTTTATCGACGAGTTGGACAAAATTGCACGTAAAGGAGATAACCCCTCTATAACCCGGGATGTGTCGGGTGAAGGCGTGCAGCAAGGGTTATTAAAATTACTCGAAGGATCCGTTATCAACGTGCCCCCACAGGGTGGACGTAAACATCCGGACCAAAAAATGATAGCCGTCAATACCAAAAATATTCTCTTTATGTGTGGTGGTGCATTCGACGGAATTGACCGTAAAATAGCCAACCGGCTCAATACTACTGTAGTGGGTTATAATGCGACAAAAGAAACCAGCCAAATAGACCGCGAAAACTTATTACAATATATTGCACCACAGGATTTAAAAAGTTTTGGCCTCATTCCGGAAATAATCGGACGGTTGCCCGTGCTTACTTACCTTAATCCACTGGATCGCGAAGCCCTGAAAAAAATCCTGGTTGAACCCAAAAACTCCATTATTAAGCAATATAAAAAGCTTTTTAAAATGGATGGTATTGAACTATCATTCGATAGTACAGCCTTAGGTTTTATAGTAGATAAAGCTATTGACTTTAAACTGGGCGCCAGAGGCTTGAGATCTATTTGCGAGCACATCATGGTGGATGCCATGTATGATGCACCATCAAAGCAAAAAGATAAGATTCGCATCACACTTAAATACGCACAGAACAAACTATCGGATATCGACGCCCAAAGACTCAAAGTAGCTTAATCTTTTTTATTTGGCAATGGCAACGGTTCGAGGCGTCCGCTTTCGATTTTTACTACAATTTCCTCAATAATGCGATCCTCCCCTCGTGGGCTGTATTCTGTTTTGAGGTTTTCACCAAAAATTCTGGCCAGCGATTGCCAAAACATTGCCGACAATTTGCCTCTTAGCGCTTTTACAAGATTGTAAGAGGTATATCCGGTTTCCCTGTCGATCAGTTTCAGCAAAATACGGCCTTCCGAGACCTTCAATTGCTTCAGTTCGTCCATGTAACGGTCGCGTAAGGCCTTATCGTAGGCACGCAAAAAGCGCCGTTGCTGACGCTCTGTGTCCAAATTTGGTAAGGTATCGTATATACTTTGTAGTATGTCGACAGCCAACTGTGCATAAGGATATACACGCCTGACTTTTTTAGCCAATCTTATATAGCGCCGGTTAAACCGCGTATCTCTCGATAAATCGCGTACAGGATAAACTGTAATAGTTCGCAAATCAACCAAAGCAATGGTATCGCCACCTTCGACCACCATGGGTAATACATAATACCCATGCATAGCAGTGTCTGATTGGGCATAATTCGCAGAACTATTGAGTATGCCCACCAAACAACATAAGAAAAAGAATAAACTATTTGCTTTGAATATCCTTTTCATTATTAGGTGATTTTCTAAATTTGCGATATATCAGAACGCTAAATTTAATTGTTTAAATCAAGTTTAATACCGAAATACAAGAATAACGAATTAAAACAGAAAATATGAAAATATTCAACATTGAAACCGGCAAATTTAAAGCAGATGGTGGCACCATGTTCGGCGTTATACCTAAACAACTATGGCATAAAAAATACGAAGCCGACGAAAAGAACCTTTGCAGTATTGCCGACAGGGCTTTATTAATCGACAATGGAGAGCGCAAAGTACTTATAGACACAGGAATAGGCAATAAACAGGATGAGAAATGGCTTGCTTTTCATTACCTGCATGGAGACGATACACTTGAAAAATCGCTGACGGCACAAGGCTATAAACCGGAAGATATCACAGATGTCATACTCACACATCTTCATTGGGATCACTGTGGAGGGGCATTAGACAAAAATGCCGATGGTGATATTGTAGCAGCATTTCCAAATGCTCAAATCTGGGTAAGCAAAGCACAATGGGCCTGGGCTACAAATGCAAATATCAGAGAAGCACCGGCTTACCCTCAAGAGAATATTCTTCCTTTGAAAGAAACAAATAAGTTAAACCTTGTAGAGCATGCGGGCGAAATAATCCCGGGAATCAAAGTGAGGCTGTTTAATGGCCATACCAAAGGGTTAATGCTTCCAATTATAAACAAAGATGGTAAAACCGTATTTTTTGCCGGCGATTTAATCCCCGTAATGGCCAATATCCCCCTGGTGTATGTTGCCGCCTACGACATTTTACCATTAGAAACAATCTCAGAAAAGGAAAAAATTTTAAAGGAAGCCCTGGAGCAAAACTGGACCATTGTGCTGCAGCACGATGTAAGCATTGAAGCCTGTACCGTGAAAGAAACCCCTAAAGGAATCAGAGAAGATAAATTACTTAAAATCTCAGAGATATAGTTTATTCATTTTTAACCAAAGACCCACGCGATTAGCTTCGCTGAACTCCCTCTGGTCGACTGACCGTGTGGCATTGTTCAATTTAAGACCTCTGGTATAAATTTGTACGCTAGCGTGGCTAAAATATAAAAGCTTTCCCAAATAAAAAGAGCGCTTTGCACGAGTCAAAGCGCTCTTTTATATAATCCTTGAAATTAATCCAGAATATTCATGCCCTTCAGCGTTTCCAATGTAGCTTTCACTGATTCTGCTGATTTATCCAGCATCTCGCGCTCCTCCTTATTTAAGTCTATCTGAATTATTCTCTCAATACCTTGCCTACCGAGAATAATTGGAACGCCAAGATAAAGATCTTTTAACCCATATTCACCATCAAGATATGCAGCTACCGGATGAAAACACTGCTCATCATCAATAACAGCTTCAACCATTTGTGCGGCTGCTGCACCCGGAGCGTACCATGCCGATGTTCCCATCAACTTAACAAGCTCGCCACCACCTTTACGCGTGCGCTCAATTATAGCATCAAGTCGATCTTTATCGATAAGCTGCTGCACTGGAATTCCGGCAACAGAAGTGTACCTCGGTAAAGGTACCATCGAATCGCCATGGCCTCCCAATAATAAACCATGAATGCAATTTGGAGATATCTTTAATTCATCGGCTATAAATGCCTTATACCGACTTGAATCCAGAATTCCGGCCATACCAATAACTCTTTCTTTGGGAAGTTTTGCCGTCATAAAGGCCGTGTAGGCCATTACATCCAGTGGGTTTGATACTACAATAATAATGGCATTGGGCGAGTATTTTACCACATTTTCAGTTACCTCTTTTACAATTTTTGCATTTGTGCTAATGAGGTCATCCCGCGACATTCCAGGTTTTCGAGGCAACCCACTGGTTATAACCACTACTTCTGAGTCTTTGGTGGCCTCATAGTCATTGGTTACACCCTTTACGCGTGTGTGGAAATAATCCACCGAAGCTGTTTGCCACATATCCAGGGCTTTACCTTCAGCAACACCCTCTTTAATGTCAAGTAATACCACATTATTAACAATGTTTTTTCTGGCTACAACATTGGCACAGGTTGCACCAACATTCCCGGCACCGATAACTGAAACTTTTCTCATAATAAATAATTTTTAGTTTACCTTATGTTCGTTAAACAACAACGCTCTTAAAAGGTTGCTGTATTTTCTTAATCAGTTGCATGGTACAATATAAAAACAATCATTCATTTATTCAACTATTTTTATATGATCATACATAAGATAAATCAAAAAAAAGGAGACGCTTAGCGCCTCCCAAATTATTCAGCTATGAGAAAAACTCTATTTTACCTTTCTTTTGAGTACTTCAAGCGCACTTTTCACTGATTCTGCTGATTTCTGAACCAATTCCATCTCCTCATCATTGAGTTTAAGTTCGATAATCTGCTGAATACCTTTTCTGCCAAGTATAACAGGCACTCCCATATAAAGGTCGTTGAGGCCATACTCACCTTGTAAATAAGAGCTCACAGGAAAAACTCGACGTGAATTTTTAACAATCGCAGATACCATTTGGGCAGCTGCAGCTCCCGGGGCATACCATGCGGATGTTCCCATCAGCTTCACCAACTCTCCTCCACCATATTTGGTGCGTTCAATTATAGTATCTAACTTTTCTTTTGAAAGTAGCTCTGTTACAGGTATTGACGAAACTGTAGTATAACGGGGAAGTGGAACCATGGTATCGCCATGCCCGCCCATCAGGATGGCATGTACACTTACCGGACTTACATCCAGCTCCTGAGCAATAAATGCTTTGTAACGCGCGGCATCAAGAATACCCGCCATGCCAAAAACTTCATTTGGCGATTTGCCGCCTGATACCATATAAGAAGCATAGGTCATAACATCTAAGGGATTGGATACTATTACAATTTTAGCTTCGGGTGAATATTTGATGATTTCTTTGGTTGCATGCTGCACAATTCCGGCATTAATTTCGATTAATTCATCACGAGACATACCTGGCTTTCTTGGTAATCCGGCTGTTATTACTACAACATCTGAGCCTTTTGTAGCTTCGTAATCTTCTGTAACTCCGGACACATAAGTTTCAAATTGCTGAATGGATGAAGTTTGCCACAAATCAAGTGCTTTTCCTTCAGTGATGCCTTCCTTCACATCGAGTAATATCAACTCATCAGCAAGATTTAAATTGATAATATCATTGGCACATGTAGCGCCTACGTTTCCAGCTCCTATTATACTTATTTTCATAGTTATATCGATTTTAATATTAGAACAAAAATCTGGTATAAATGATGACAAAATCTATACTTCATTTACCGAAAAAAAGATATTGTGCAACATATTATTGGGAGTGGTCAGTAAAAAATCCCAGTAAGTCTAATAGAGCAACAACAAAAATAAATCTTAAAACTGATGATTGGCAAATTTCCTTACGTAAAAATGGTAACCATTATAGGAAGTTTTTAGCAAACGTCCCTCATCGATCAACTCCTGAATTACCTTCCAGTCTGCTCCATCTTTTTCTAAAAATTCTTTAATACTGTCCTCCCTCATCGGATGCACAGCAGTAATACTCAAGATATCGAATCGTGTATCTCCGGTATGCGCGAATGCGTTACCTTCATGACCAACCAGGTATTCTACATGCTTTATTTTAGATGAAAAAACCTGAAATGCCTTATTGATTCTCTCCTCAGATGCGGGTTTTATATCTTTTCGGGCAGGGCTCCTTGTAGGAATAGAAATATAAGCAGTATGTGGATTTATGGCACCTATGAATTCGGACAAAAGATGAATTTCACTGGAATGGTCGTTATATCCATCTATCAACATCGTTTCGGTAATGAGTTCTCCCAAATATTGACTGGCAAAAATTTCAATTCCCGCTAAAATATGTTCTAACTGAAGAACCCGATGCGGATGATCGATTTTTCGCCATATGGATTCTGAAATGGCATCAATTTTAAGAGAAACCAAATCAAGTTGGCCTAAAGTTTCACGTATATCTTCCCTGTAGTTGTGCGCCATGCCACTCAGAACAGACGCAGTTGTCGTTTATAATCAGAAAAACGCTTTTCTTGCGCTTCCCAATAGTCTTTATCTATTTCAAAGCCTGTGAAGTTGAACCCGCCTTTATCACAAGCTATCCTACTCGAACCGCTACCCACATGAGTATCTAAAATCAAATTGCCAACGCTCGCATAATTTTGAAGTATCCATTCATATAAAGCAACTGGCTTTTGTGTGGGGTGTATTCTTATTTCCTTGTTTTTCATATTTTGCTGTAGCATTCCATTCCATCTGTAAACAAACTTTCTTACTGCAGTATTAAAACTACACCAAGCCAGTTCACAATCAGCAAAATCACCTGTATTTTGTTTATCCCACACAAGCCAGCAACTACTATCAAAAGGCATTCGACTAATAAAATGGTTTGCCCCCCAAATAATTTGATTTTTAGATACTCTCATAAGCTCCACAAAATATTTAGGTGGCGGTATTTGTTTATCCCAGTCTTTTACGGTGTATTCACGCTTTGCAGCAGCAGCATTACCATATTTTGTGCCGCTTTGCTTACCTGCTATTTCGCTGCGGTTTATTCCATAAGGCGGGTCAACAATAGCCAAGTCGAAATAATTATCAGAAAAGCGTTTTAGCCCTTCGATACAGTCCTCGTTATAAACCACAGAAGGCGCGGGCGCACAACAATGCGTATAACCCATGCCGGGTGCGGTGGTTTGCGAAGTTTCTATGTTCTTAATATCATTCATCTAATTTGATTCGTTTGTGGTTCTTAATCCGGCACGTGTCATACGCTCAACGATAAGTGAACTATTGGTAATAATTGCCATTTTGCGATTCAATGGTTTCAATCCGCTGATAATTTCCTCAAGGTTAGCATCCAGGGTAGCTTCTCCATCGGGCACAAATGTTAAATAGTCAAGCTTTTCACCATTTTTCTCTACAACACGCACACGTTCCGCAACCTCATCAATTACTTGTTGAGGATTATAAAAATGTTTTCGCTGTGCTTCCATCTCAATAGCCTTACCCAACTGGCAATATACACAGGCATAAGAACAATTTTTTGGTGGAATATTATTGATGCCAATACTTTTCCCAAGCCGGCGCGATGGGACAGGTCCAAATACCAAATCACCCATAGTACTTTTTAGTCAAAATTATGAACAAATGTTCACTACACAAAGTAATTAGGTCAGATTTTAGAAAAATTACAGATGCTTAAAAAAATTTAATGCGCCTGTAATTAACTTATTTACAAGTTATTACTCGAAATACTAAAATATATTTTATACAAAACTGTAACAGATTAAAAAAAGCTTCGTCATAGATACAGAAACCCAAAAAAATTAACCCGAAAAATTAACCCTTAAAACTTAAACCCATGAAAAATTTAAAAACAATCACCGCCGCAATTTTTATTGCACTGTTAATGAACACAACCACAAGCTTTGCCTTTCCGGCAATTAGCGCAACAGCCAACTCA
>NZ_JBSRDC010000025.1:0-9310 GCF_055145285.1 Salinivirga sp.
CGTTGCGGTTGTTGCATGAAAACTGTTATATTGTTTTATTGCTATATGGTTATATGGTTTTGGATGGCTTCTTGTTGGCGTTGGTGTAGGCATTTTTCGTGCTTTTCGTGTTTTTCGTTGTTTATCCTGTTTAATTGAGTTAAGTGAGTGAGTTTTTTTTCTCGCTGAGTTGCGCTGAAGATTTCTCGCAGAGTTTCGCTGAGGTTTTCTTTGCGGGGCTCTGCGGAGTACTCTGCGTGCCTCTGCGAGAACTCTTTAATACCTTAACACAGCTTCGCTTCCCTCACTCCCATTGGGGGAGTAAGCAAAAGAGCTTCGTCTGCTCTGCGTCAGACTTTTGTGATTTCGGCGCCCTGGATGTCTACGATCAGGGTATAGCCCATATCTATACGTAATACAAACCGATTTTTACCGGCAATGTTTACCACTTCTCCTTTAGTGCCACGCATGGGACCTGAACAGATGCGTACTTTGTCGCCTGAATGGATGTTTTCCGCGGTTGCCTCCACATCCATTCCATGCTCAACGATGCCCATCAGGGCTTTCATCTGCTTTTCGGGTATGGGCACCTTTTTCCTTTCAAAGGTAATAAATCCTAACGCTCCATCTACTTCCAGTACCTTTTGAAATTGAGGTAGCTCAATTTTTACAAATACGTATGAAGGGATCAGGGGCAGCTCTACCATCTTTTTACGGTCGCTCCATTGCCTTAACGTCTTAATTAACGGCAAATACGCTTCTATGCCACGTTCTGTTAAAGCCTGCAGAATTTTTTTCTCGGCTCTTGGTCTTGTATAAACTGCATACCATCTTTTCTCTGACATAAAAGTACACTTAAACGAAACTCAAAATTACAAATAATGCCTGCTGCTCCAACCGGTTTTTTGATAAAAACTCCTTGATGGTAAATTAATGTTACGTCTGTGCCGGCTTCGATTCACCGAAAACCCATAATCAGGGAAGCGCGTTGTGCTGCCGGTGCTGCCAGTGCTGAGCTCGTCGAAGTGAGCCTTTTCGAAGTAAGCCTGTCGAAGTATCACTGCGAGCGCCTTTGCTCGCTGGCCGCGTTCGCTAAAGCCACAGCGTTTCACCTGCGGCAAGCCTATGGCAACCGAAGGGAAGAGAGAGCTTCAGCGTAAGCGAGAGCGAAGTGATTTGTCTCAAGCTTTCGTTCAGGTAATTTGGAACAGATCGCCACGGACTGCGTCCTCGCGATGACATTTCGACTGCGCTCACTTCGACATGCTCAGCACAGGCAATGCAATGCGTCGTTGATTGGGCTGGATTACTAAACCGAACCTCCTGGTAACTATTTTTACATTATATCAAAGAACAAAAAAACGCAATGGTTATTCAACATTAACAAAGGAACATTAATCAATGATTTTATGAAATCCGTATAAACACCCGGTTTCAATTGAGTCTTATTTTGTATATTGCACGCTTAAAAGCAAGTGTTGCTTTATTTTGATGCTCCAAAAATTAAAATTCAATGTATACGCGCTTTTCAACCTATTTTCGCTTTTTCTCAGGTATCATCATTGTGTTGATGTCAATATGGTTGGCTATTCTTTTTAAGCCCGGTACATTACCCATTACATATATTAAAAATCAGTACCATATTTTGCTGATATTGCTTGTTAGCTGGATTGCAATTTCTATACTTTTTAAAAAATATCACCTGGGCAGCAAACGCGATTTGCGCAGGACTTTACCTGCTGTTTTGCGCATCAACATCATCATAGCCGGCGTTACCACGCTTACCATGTACGGATTACGCGAGCTTGAACTATCGAGGTTTGTATTATTCACTACCCTCATAACCGGCACATTTTTGGAACTGGTGTTTTTTATTACCTACAAGCAGCTTGTACATTCCAAAAAGATAGACGACTCGCTGCAGGATTTCATCGATACACGCGAAGCGCTGGCCAGGGAGCTGGTAATGCAGAAACGCATAAAAGCGCCCGCGAAAAAGGGCAGACATCCTGTTTCTTCGCACATTTCATCCTATATCATTCAGGAATCCGGCGAGGAGGTTTATCACCTCATTGACAAACACTTTGACCTTACAGCTGATGATTACACCATACTCTCGACCACCACACGATTCAACGTACTGAAACTGGCCGACAATTATTTCAATGCCATAGCCAACCTGAAACGAATCAATGATATTCGGTATGTAAACAAGTTTTTTGAAGCTATCAATTCAAAAATGGATGCCGGTGGCCTGTTTATCGGGTGCGTAGAAACCAAAAATATGCGTAAAAGACGCATCATGCGCAAATTTCCACCCGTATTGAATGTAATTTACTATTTTTTTGATTTTCTTTTTAAACGGTTGGCCCCTAAATTTAACATCACCAAAAAAATCTATTTTTTTCTTACCCGCGGGCAAAACAGGGTGATTTCTAAGGCTGAGACCCTCGGACGCTTGTATTCGTGCGGGTTTGATGTGGAAGAGGTGACCACCATCAATAACCATATGTTTTTTGTAAGCAGAAAAATTCGTAAACCTTACAAAGATACCAACCCAACTTATGGGCCGCTCATCAAACTGCTCCGCGTGGGCAAAAACGGTAAAGAGTTTTATGTGTATAAATTCCGCACCATGCACCCTTTTTCAGAGTATTTGCAACCCTACATTTACAAACATTATAATCTGAAAGAAGGTGGTAAATTCAAAAACGATTTCCGGGTAACCACCATAGGTAAATTCATGCGCAAATTCTGGATCGACGAACTACCCATGCTCATCAACTGGGTGAAAGGCGAAATGAAGCTGGTGGGTGTGCGGCCGCTAAGCACACACTATTACAACCTCTACAACGAAGAATTGAAAAACGAGCGCACAAAGGTGAAACCCGGTCTGGTACCCCCGTATTATGCCGATATGCCCTCCACGCTGGACGAGATACAAGCCTCTGAGTTAAAATACCTCAAGGCATATCAAAAACATCCATTTCGCACCGACTGGTGCTATTTCTGGCGGGCCATGTTCAATATCTTTTTTCGCAAAGCCCGCAGCGAGTAGGTTGCTTTACATAGCCCATAAAAAAGCAGATGTTTTTTCACGCAACGCTCGTGGCGAGAAATGGTCACCAGTCGCAGCGTGAGGTGATTTGTAAACGGGCATAAAAAATAAAACGCCATCCCGGTTTCTATCTTCTTTTCTATTGCTATGTCAGTCCTCCGGACTGAAGAAACGGAATTAATTTTTTGCACCATACCCGCGTTCTCTGAGTAGCTCTTTGGGCAGGAAGCGTGCGAATTGAAGCGCACTGTATCTCCACCATTTAACCTTACAACCTGAAACCTGAAACCTGCAACCTGAAACCTGAAACCTGCAACCTGAAACCTGCAACCTGAAACCTGCAACCTGAAACCTGCAACCTGAAACCTGAAACCTGAAACCTGAAACCTGAAACCTGAAACTTGCAACCTGCAACCTGAAACGTACCAACTACCCCCATCACAAAATTCCTCAAAAAACAACCGCCATTTTGCCCGAAAAACTGTTATGTTTGTATAAAGCTTTGATTTTTAACCATGCGAAAACACGTTTTCTTTATAATATTTTTGATCCTGCCCGCTCTATCCATTGCCCAAGCAATCAACAACTGGATAGCGGAAGATCAATATTATTACAAAATCGGCATAGCCAATGATGGTGTTAACCGAATCACCATCAACGATTTATATGCTGCTGGCGTGCCCGTTAGCTCATTCACCGCCGAAAACATTCAGGTTTTGCACCGGGGTGCTGAAATTCCCATACGCATAGTGAAATCGGGTGGCGTACTCAATTATTTCGAATTCTATGGTGAGCGCAATACCGGCTGGTTCGAT
Source organism: Salinivirga sp. (assembly GCF_055145285.1). Taxonomy (NCBI): domain Bacteria; kingdom Pseudomonadati; phylum Bacteroidota; class Bacteroidia; order Bacteroidales; family Salinivirgaceae; genus Salinivirga; species Salinivirga sp. Next base: position 3,853 of record NZ_JBSRDC010000025.1, read on the forward strand.
GTGGAAATGTTTGATGCCACCACATCACAAACCAACCCATATTACAGCCAAATAACCGATACATCGGCCTATTTTCTCACGTGGAACAACAGTACAAATAATTTACGCTACAACATAACTCCTTTTGATGATACAGACGCTGAGGTCACAAATACCGTAAGCTCACAAGCATTGCATTTGTACACAACCAGCATGTTCATGGGGGAAGAGTTTCCGGAATACAACAATGCCAAAGGCTGGTTCGATAATCAAACCATTACGCTGGGTAATGCGCGTACCAAGAACCTAACCCTTCCCGGATTGCAAAACACAGGAGCAAACATCACTATTGAAACTGCTGTGGTTGGCTTCAGCAATGCCAGTGTATATGGCGACAATCACCACCTGCAAATTGAACTGCCCAACGGCTACGTGTTCGATACCACTTTCAGAGGTAAAACAGCCGTAAAAAAGCAGTTTACCCTCAATACGTCAACCCTGGCAGAAAACAACACCATCATTTATCGCAGCATAGACGATTTAGGCGTGGCTACAGATAAAATGACTGTTTCTCACATCCAAACAATTTATCCGGCTACATTCGACTTTACCAATCAGGACCGACGAAATTTTATGGTAAATAAAAAAGCCGCTAATCAGATAATTACATTGGAGGGCATTCCTGAAGATATTACACCCGTTGTTTACGATACAGCCAACCACATTAAACCCACACCACAATTTAATGGCACCAACTGGCAAATTACCCTGCCACCATCTGCCCAAAACCATTATCTGGTAATACAAAAAAACATCGATTCGCCGGGTTATATCAAACAAACCAATACTTCTCTTCCACTTACCACCAACAAAGACTATATCATCATAACCCATCCACAGTTTGAAAACGGTGCAGAAAATTATGCTGCTTACCGCAATGCTGCTGTAATTACTACTGATGTGCTTTATAACCATTTTGGCTGGGGATTGGAAAAACACCCATTGGCCATACGTAATTATTTGAAATACTATCTCTTCGCTACTGATACACTTCCAGAATATGTGCTACTGATGGGTAAAGCCCGAAGCATTGAGCTGAGCAGAAAAAACATCACCCATCATGCCAACACTTTTGTACCCACCATGGGTTATCCAGCTTCAGATAACCTGATGGCAACACACATCACAAACGACAACTACAAAACAGAAGTGATCATTAGCAGGCTTGCCGTAACAAGTAACGAACAGGTTAATATCTATTTGAATAAAGTGCAGGCACTGGAAAATCAGCCCCCGACGCAATGGATGAAAAACGTGATACATTTTGGCGGGGGAAACGATGAAGCAGAACAAACCACTTTTGCCAATTATCTGACCAATTATAAAAATATCATCGAAGATACACTGATGGGCGCTCACGTATCCACTTTTCTAAAAAACAGCTCCAATCCCATACAAATTACAAGCTCCGATAGCATTAAAAACCTGATTAATAACGGTACTTCCATACTTACTTTTTTTGGCCACGGATATTCCGATGGCTTCGATCAGGATATTGATGAGCCCTCCGCCTATAACAACCTGGGTAAATACCCATTAATGCTGGCCAATTCCTGCTATTCAGGCAACATCCATACACGATTTACCAGCAGTGCAAGTGAAAAATGGGTGCTGATACCCGATAAAGGGGCTATTGCTTTTCTGGCCACTGTGTTTCAAGGATATCCAAGCTTGTTGAACATGTTTTCATCAGCTATTTATCGAAACCTTGCTGTAAACAACTACGCTCAAGGGATTGGACATGCAGTAAAAAGCGCCATTGCACAACAGGTAGAGTCGAGCGCTTCGTTATTGGGAATAGGCACAGCACTTAACTTTACACTCCATGGAGACCCGGCCGTAGTGTTAAATCAATATGAGGAGCCCGACATCGTTTTACAAAACAATCTTGTAGAAGTGCAGCCCAAACAAGTTTCCACGGTACTTGATTCTTTTGCCGTAAAATTTATTGCCACCAACATCGGCAAAACCATATCAGGCGAAATCAATTACCAGATAGAGCATACCCTCCCCAATGGCACTGACTCTGTTTTTTCCATAAGCCGCACCGGCATATTTTTTCAGGATACCATTACCACCTACCTGAAAATAAACCGCCAGAATGGCGCCGGATTAAACATAGTGCGCATCACGGCTGATTACCTGAATATTTACCCCGAACTCGATGAATATAACAATTCCTTAGAAATAGCTGTCAACGTAAAATCAACGAGTCTGTTTCCGGTTTTTCCCTACCCGTATGCCATCAATGCTGCTGATTCCATTGTGTTAAGGGCATCTACCGGCGACCCTTTCATTAATGAGGTATATGCCAGAATAGAAATAGATACTACAGCAGATTTCAATTCGCCAATGAACCGGCAAATAGAAAAATATTTCGCTGGTGGGGTAATTGAATGGAAACCAGGGCTCAAGGCCTCCGAAAATCAAACTTATTTTTGGCGCACAGGGACAAAAAACGAAGAAGATGCGTTTGAGTGGGTACAAAAATCCTTTACCGCCCAAAATAATGAGCAAGGCTGGATACAAAATGAATTAGACCAGCTGGCTGAAAATGAATTGCAGTTCATTGTGCCAACATCCACTGGTTTTGCTTTTCAGGCAGCATCCAAAGAGCTATTTTGCCAGAATATTGGCTCTCCCAGCGATGCAGAATTAGGCGACATATATTACAATATCAATAACGCAAGGACAAGTGGCGCGTGTGGCGCTGGTAGTTTCATAATTCTGGCCGTGATTGATTCTACTGATTTTCAAACCTGGCCGGCCGATATTGGCGATTATGGACATATCAATTATCCACAGTGCTATAGCCACACATACCCGCATGCACAATTTGTTTTTAATGTAGATGAAGCAGCATTAGACCACGTCATTAATTTCATCAATAACGTGGTGCCCGATGGGCATTTCGTGCTCATGTATACGATTACAAATGGCAACTTTGAAAGCTGGGAAAACCGACATTTCGAAGCTTTTGAAAACATGGGTGCATCCATCATACGAGGTGTGCCCAATACATACCCTTACATCTTTTTCGGCCAAAAAGGACAACCTGAAAAGGCCATGGAGGTGGTAGGAGACAATCCCGACGATGTTATTACGCTCACTGCAGATCTTAAAGATAATTTCGATTACGGTAACATAATCACCGATTGGATTGGCCCGGCCAAAAGCTGGACCAACGTAAACTGGGAATACGGCAGCAACATAATGCAGCCCGGAGACAGTGTTCATATTGATATTTTAAGCAAAAATGAAGTAGGAAAAACCGATAACGTCTTATTCAGCCATATTCCATATACCTCCGCACCGCTTGATTTATCAGGAGTAAATGCTGGTGAACATCCTTACCTTAAACTGCGGTTTTACACACGGGATGCCGTGAACAAAACACCAGCCTATCCGTCGAATATATCGCTCCATTATCAACCCCAAAGCGACATTGCCATCTCCCCGGGAGACCATTATCATTTTCCCAAAGACAGTTTACAGGAAGGCGATCAAATAGAGCTATCGCTGGGTTTTAGAAATGTTTCTGATATTGCATCATCGTCGACGCCTATTAATTACAAAATCACGAACTCCACAAACGAAATAGTAGCGTCTAAAACCACTTCCATTTCGGCTCTTCCCGAAAACACAGCCACAAATGATACAATAACTGTCGAAACCAATGGTCTAAACGGTTATCATACCCTTTGGGTGGAATATCTCCAAAACAGCCCGCACGATTTTTTTGGTTTTAATAATATTGGCAGTTTGCCGTTTTTCGTTTATGGCGACCAGGCAAACCCCTTACTCGACGTTACATTTGATGGCCGGCACATCATGAACGGGGAGATCGTGAGCGCCAACCCCACCATAAAAATCCAGCTCACAGACGGAAACCCGTATTTGTCGCTTTCCGACACGTCTTTATTTGCATTGTACCTGAAAAGGGAGGGTGAGGAGGAAGAGCGCATTCACCTCGCGCCGGGAATTGCCAATGGTACCATTATCTGGGAACCTGCCAATAACAAACAAAAAGCATCTATAACCTATATGCCAAATTTTGATAAAAATGGCACCTATCAACTCAGGGTTCAGGCCAGAGACGCTTCCAATAATTTATCGGGAACCAATGATTACCAAATTGAATTCCAAATCATTAACGAAAGCACCATCACGCACATTTTCAACTACCCAAACCCGTTTAGCACCCATACCCGTTTTGTGTTTACGCTTACGGGAAATCAAATCCCTGATGAGTTTAACATTGATATTTATACGGTTTCGGGTAAATTGGTACGACGCATTACCATGGATGAATTAGGGCCCGTATATGTGGGTAAAAATATTACAGAATTTGCCTGGGACGGCACCGATGAGTTTGGCGACAGATTAGCTAACGGTGTTTATCTCTATAAAGTATCTATCCGGATTAACGGAGAAAAAGTCGATTTAAGAAGCACACAGGCTGATGGATATTTCAAAAAAGGTTGGGGAAAAATGTACCTTATGCGCTAAACATAAGGCATGTTAATTCGTTCCACCCATAAATCAAAAAATCATTCTGTTATGCGCAAATTTGCAATAATACTTTTCGGAATAATACTTACCTCTTTTACCCTAAATGCACAACAATACAAAACCGGACTGGGTCTTAGAGGTGGATTGGCCAATGGAATAACTGTTAAACATTTTATCGGCGAAAAAGCTGCCCTGGAAGGAATCCTCACAAGCCGTTGGGATGGTTTTGGTGTAAGAGGGCTCTAAGAATTGCATTATCCGGCATTTGACACCAAAGAATTTTACTGGTATTGGGGTGGCGGTGGCCATGTAGGTTTTTGGAATGGAAATGATGCTGTATGGGCCGATGATAATAAATCTTATACCATTATTGGTGCTGACGGAATCCTCGGTTTAGAATATAATTTCGATGAAATTCCTTTAAATATAAGTTTAGACTGGCAACCTGCAATAAATTTTGTCGGCCATTCCGGATTTTGGTTTGATGGTGGTGGATTAAGTATTCGATATCTTTTCAGATAAGTTTAAACCCTTTAAAATGGGTTCTATCCCTTGCTTAACAATCACACATCGTTATGGCAGCTGTGTTTAGAAAAGTTATTTGATACCGATAATGATTTATTCGGTATCGATATCGAATTCAATATGCAATTCCTCGGGAATTGTTTTCTTTTTTATTCCCTTTTTTTATAGATATGTGATGCCTCTCCGGCATCAATAAATCTTAACAACTCTGTTTGCCGGCCCTATGGATTTGATTGACCTGAAAAAAAAAGCACAAAAAAAAAGCCTGTCTATCCGTAGATAAACAGGCTTTTAAAAGTTGGCGATCAGCCGAATGGCGGACAGGCTCTGCTACTCTCCCAATGTACGCAGTACCATCGGTGCTGGTGTCTTTCACCGGCCA
>NZ_JBSRDC010000026.1:0-36452 GCF_055145285.1 Salinivirga sp.
TACCGGTTATAGCACTCACCACAGGTGGTGGTTTTATTTTGCTGGGTTTTTCTTCGGGGCTATGGGGCATAGCATTGCTATTTGGCATATACCTCGTGCGGGGTATGGCCACGCCTGTGCTCAAAGATTACATCAACCGGCACACAGAATCCAATGTGAGGGCCACAGTATTATCTGTCAGAAGTTTTATAATTCGCATTGGCTTTGCCGTAATCAGTCCCCTGCTGGGGTGGTATACCGACCACTACAACCTGCTAAATGCCCTGAAAATTGCCGGTGCCATTTTTACACTCGGCATGCTGGCAGCTGTATTAATGCACAGAAAAGTTAAGCAAATACCCACATAATCAATTCGTCACAATAATCCTTTTCGTAACCATCCGGCTTTTCAGATTAACACGTACGATATACAAGCCTGCCTGTAATCCTTCTGTATTGATATTTACTTTATGTTGATTGATGCTCATCTGCTGTGCAACAATACTTCCGGAAGCATCAATCACTTGTAGGCCCTGTAAGCGGCCGGAGCAGGTAATAATTACGTTCTGCCCCGCACGGACCGGATTGGGATAAAAACTCACCTTGTGCACATTTTGCTGCTCAGCGAAACCTACCATGCTGGTACAATCGGTAAACGACGGGTTCAGGTAAATCACTTCCCCGTTCTTTTTAAAACATGACATCCACACACGCCAGTATTCAATGGGAATTTCCGAAATTGGATAGAAAAACCCGGCCATACTGCCAATGCCTTCAATCCATTGATGTCCCCAATCTGTGGTGTACCTTTTGCGATAATCACCATCGACAAGCACCGAGTCAACGGCTTCGATGACCTGCTCCATGCCATATCCGGTGACTACCGTATCGCCCACATCTTTGGTGAAATCATACAAAACAACAGTGGAGTCCGGTTCAAACATCCAATAATCCATGCCCCGGTAGTAAACCACGCGGTTTTCTTCCCTGAAAGCCCCCATGTAGGAAACTACAGAATCCTTGTCCTCATAGATTTTAAAAAACTTTTGATTGTCTATAACGGTATCGCCTTCAACATAATAGTTGTGATAAGTAGTTTCAGGCGGCTCGCCCAGTTCTTCTCTTTCAGTCCAGCTTATATTGACCGTGTCGAAGGGGTGGTACTCCTGTGCACGGCCTGGCATAAGTATTCCCAAAATAAAAATGAAAAGATAGCATTGTTTCATAGCTGTTGTTTGTTTGGTTTAGATAATCAAATTTAACAAAGATCCAGCACAAAATCAAAAATCACATCATATTATCAGGTAGCTGAAACAAGATAGTTTCACGCAAATGTTGAAACAGCATCTCCTTTGGGCTCTTAAAACTTATAGGTGTGGTAGTCTTTTTTTTTTCGCAGATCTGTAAAAGACTATTTTGACGGTACCGTTGAGCCCACATTCCCATTGTCTAAGGGCACCGTGCACTTTCGCCAATGATGCTTTCATGACTTCCAAGGAATTTTCCATCGGGGCGACTAAGCACGTTTTCGGCCATTTTCTACCGATATCTCAGGCCTACGGTCTTGCTATATTACTCTAAACTCAAACCCAAACTCACATGCTTAACTCACTTCTCACAGTCTACACTCACGCTTACAACTCCGCAATCACAAGCATTTCAAAATCCTTGGTGGTCAGTTTATCATTTCTGGAGAAAGCACCCAGTTTGGCTCCGAAAATGTCAATGTTGCGGTACCCTATACTTTTCAGCAACCAGGTGATTTCGCTCGGCACGTAGTATCGCTCGTTGGACGCTATTACTTTTTTGTTGCCGTCATCGTCCTCAAATTCGGTGACGTTATGATCACGAAAAGTCATCAGGTCGAAACTGTTGTCGCGATAGGTCGCATTGCCCTCTTTGCCTTCTGCGGCGAGAAATTTCTCCACCGAATTGAATAGCGGGAACAATCCGTTCAATGTGGTAAAAACAAATTTACCTTTAGCTTTTAAGGCTTCTGTTACGCTTTTCAGAATCTCAAAATTCATTTCATCAGTCTCCATCAGCGGAAAACCACCTTCACACAGCATAATGGCCACATCGAACTCGTTTTTAAGTGTAATGTTCCGCGCATCTTGCTGCCGGAAGTCAATATCAAGGTTTTCAGTTGCTGCTTTTTCCCTGGCTTTTTTGAGTTGGCTTGCCGACAGGTCGATTCCGGTGACGCTGTACCCCCGTTTAGTCAGCTCAATGGTATGCCGGCCCGTGCCGCAGCCCACGTCGATTATTTTGAGGGTTTTATTTGATTGTAATTCCCGTTCTATGAAATCGCACTCGCCTTTTGTACCTTGCGTAAAACTTTCACTGTCGTATTTGTTCGCATAGTTTTCGAAAAGGTCTTCATACCATGGTTTTGTGGTCATAAGCTAAATTTATTTTAATCCAAAATAAGAAAAAATGCAATATTTGAGGTTATTCGTCTTGTGAAAGTTATGGAAATAATATTTCATAGCGAATAGCTGCATGATCTATCCAGGGTGAACCGAAAAGCTTTCTTACTATATATGCACTTGCCCCTGTTAAAAGGCAATATAAAAACGGCCCATTAAAATATCGGCGACAGGACTAATAAAACTTTATAAATCAAGATTTGTGCAAATCAAGGTCTGGTTTTGTTAGTTTTAACTTACTTTCAGGGTATGATTTTAGTGTCGTCTTTACATGGTAGGCTTTATCTTGTTTTAGAAATGGGGGTATTAAATCTTCAAACTTTATCCAAAATAGTCGATTAATTATAATAAGATCATCTTTTGAGAAGGGTCTTAATCCATTGATCAATTCAGACATGTAACTTTTTCGGTGTCCCAGTATCTTAGCAAGATCACTTTGATTTAATCCGGCCTTTTTCAATTCTTTTTTGATTAATTCTTTGCGCTTATTATAGAATTCATTTTCAGTCTGAACTAAAGACTCAGCTAGATCACTCTTTTTTACCTGTTCATTGGTCACCTGAGATTCATCTGACCAATGCGCATCTTCATAACTAAGAATCAATTCTTTAAGATGCATACGAATAGGTTTATAACTAATATCCGCTTTTTCAAGCTTACGCAGTTTTAAATATAAAGATGTAGCCCGCTCATGTTCTAACTCACTTTTTAATTCTTTTAGTTGCGGTATGTTATTTATCGATAATCTATCCATTTCAAATTAATTGTTGATTTCTTAGCCACTTTTCTATTGTCTTTTTGTTTCCCTTAAAGGTTTTATCATATTCATCATGAGAACCCGTCCAAACTATAGTTGCTTCATTGTCCTCAAATACAATTAGAAGCATTGTGCGATGCACATGAATATCAAAAAAATAGAATCCGTCACTGTGGACACAATCTGCATCAGGACGTATTTTTTTAATATCGATTGGTTTTGACCAATTTGCATTTTCAATATCAGATATTAATTAATCAGCTTCTTATTACCTCGATTTTTCCTTTTTAACTTTATAAGTCTGTTTTTCCCTAATAGTTCCAAGACCAGTTTTTTTTATTTAACGCAAATATATAATAAAAGTTTCAGATATTATGGAACTTCCCTATTGCTTCTACACCTTCAATTTTCGATTACTGAAATAGGTCAATAGCTGTGCAAAGTTATTCATCGAAGACATTAACCTAATGCGTTGAGGTTGTAATTTAACTTGACAGCCTTTGAAATACCTCAATCACTTTTCAATTGCTTTAAAACCTGCTCCATTTGGGTTTTGTCATGACCATGCATAGACGACCTACCGCCTTCAATGTCCTTTTTAAAATACCAAGTTTGCGTTTCAGGATTGTCAAGTTTGTGCTTAATAGTTCCATACTCCAATAACAGCACTATTGCCTTTGGTTTGTCGGAAACATTTAACTTTTTGGCTATATCGTTGAATTTAAGAGGCATTATTGTATTAAAGAATTCAAGTTAATTTAAAACTCATTCACATTTCGATCTTACCATGAACTAAATTTCTTAATAATTTTAGTTTTTCATACTATAAATTGCTACTTAAAATATCAATTTATCTTATTTTAAACTGACCTCCAAAAGGCAATAAAAGTGGGAAAGCTACACACTAATAACAAATCAGCGCCAGCGAAATGTTGCAACAATCAACAGGCCACCGATTGAAAAGCCTATCTATCAATCAAATGCACATCGCGGTGACTTTTATAGCTTGATTTCAAGCTATAAATATGTGATTCCTCCGGAATCAGGAAAATCAACGCTGCTGGAATATTAGACTTGCACCCGGCTTCAGCCGGGTGTTTTGGGTTCTAAAACAAATTCGCCGCGATGCTCCAAGAATTGCAAACGGACAATAATGATCGGCGAAATTATAAAGGTGTAAAATCACGGGTATTCTGACAGGTCTATCTGTGAAAAATAGAACACGGATTGAACCCGCCTTATGCTTTATGGCAATAATTGAAACACCCTACAAATCACCGATTGATAAGCCTATTTGTTAATCAAATGCACATCGCGGTGATATTTATAGCTTGATCTTAAGCTATAAATATGTGATTCCTCCGGAATCAGGTTTCAAATAACCCAATTACAAATCAAGGACAGCTGGTGGAAATGTTTACGATCTTATAAACCCTCAATACTCTAACTCACACTCAAACTCAGTTTTCCTCGCAGCGGGTATTGCTTTGCGGTGTTTCAAACTCATCGCACTAATTACAAATCAGCGCCAGCGAAATGTTGCAACAATCAACAGGCCACCGATTGAAAAAGCCTATCTATCAATCAAATGCACATCGCGGTGACTTTTATAGCTTGATTTCAAGCTATAAATATGTGATTCCTCCGGAATCAGGTTTCAAATAACCCAATTAAAAATCAGGGACAGCAGGTGCTAAAGTTTACGATCTTATAAACCCTCTAAGCTTCAACTCCGCCAGACTATCTACCCGGCAGTGTTTGTTCTTACCAGCTTTCTTGATAGTTTATCCACAAAACGATTGTGGGTAATCTGCTCCGAATTGCCTCTCTGATGGGCTTTTACTTTTATCCATTCGATATCGTGGTTTTCGATCAGGTGAAGAAAGGTTTTAACCAAATCTGCGTTTTGTATTTCGGTGTTTTTTTTGGTAAGAAATGAGTTTTGTTTTAGCCGTGGCAGGCGGTCAGGTAGTGTGCAAATATACTGACTGTCACTATAAATACGCAAACTTGCTCCGGGCTGGTATGTGTGCACAAATTCAATGGACTTTATCACCGATAGCAGCTCCATCCGGTTATGGGTAGTATCGTGCTCCACACCCTTCAGAACTTCGCTTTTATTGAGAAACAGGATAAGGGCAGCCCATGCTCCTATTCTTTCCTGTGTGTGACAGCTTCCGTCGGTGTATATCTCTATCCGGTCAGTGTTCAAGATGTGTTTATTTTCGCTACTTCTTCTTTTTTCTTTTCTTTTTATTGGCCAGTGCATCGGTCTCGTCCATCAGAGATTTCCAATCGGTTTCCATATCTCCCGACATTTTCAAGGTTTCCTTATAGTCATGCTTCTCAATATCGAGCTGGGCAATTTTGCGGTCCAGGAAATTTTCTACAGCTTCTAACCGCTCTTTTTCTTCAGTGCTGCAAAAAGCAATGGCCTCGCCTTTTTTTTGTCCGCGCCCTGTACGCCCCACACGATGCACATAGTTTTCTGTTTCTTCGGGTATGTCATAATTGATTACGATATCTACATCGGGAATATCAATTCCACGGGCACTTACGTCAGTGGCTATAAGGACTTTATTTTCGCCGGAAAAAAAGCGCTTCATTACCTGGTTGCGCTGATTCTGATCCTTATCGCCATGTATGGTTTCACTCAGCAGCCGGACCCGCTCAAGGGCTTTCATAACGCGCTCTGCTCTTACCTTTGTACGCACGAAAACCAATATCTTGCTGTCGGGATGTTCACGAATGATTCGTTCCAGAAAAAATCTTTTGTCGTCCATCTCAATAAAAGCCACCGAATGGTTAATGTTTCTTGACACCGGATCGTTGGGTGAAATTTGTATACGTACAGCTTTATGAACCAGCGAATATGCCGCATCCTTTACTTGCTTGTTGATGGTAGCCGAAAAAAACAACACCTGCCGTCTGGCGGGTAATTTCTTAATGAGCTGATTCATGTCGTGCTTAAAGCCCAGCTCCAGCATATGGTCTGCCTCATCGAGGATAAGTGTTTCAATAGCCCTGAGCGACAGATGCCCCTGACTCTCCAAATCAAATAACCGGCCGGGCGTGGCTACAACTACATCTACACCATGATTCAGGTTTTCAATTTGCGGATCCTGATCAATGCCACCGTATATGCCTTCAATTTTCACGGATGTTCCTGCAGCCAATTCCTTAAATACCCGGCTTACCTGTATGGCAAGCTCATGCGTAGGAACCATAACCACACAACGCACAGCATGTTGGTCGTGTCTCCTCTGGCGGGCAGATAACATCTGTATAACGGGCAAGGCAAATGCCACGGTTTTTCCTGTTCCGGTTTGGGCCACTGCCAGCACATCCTCTCCACGCAGAATAGGTGGAATGGATTTATACTGAATATCTGTCGGGCGCTTGAAGCCCAGTTCCCTGAGATTAGCTTTTATCTCTTCTGAAAAATTATATCTTTCAAACTTCATCTTTATCGTTGGTACTAAATTTATTAACAATTTTATTCCTCAGCTGTATGGATTTCTTTTACCCTGCCAACTTTCCCTGATGTTAACCGGACTTTTATGCCATGGGGATGATGAGAGCTATTGGTAAGAATCTGCTTTACGATTCCGGATGTGATTTTTCCCGAACGCTGATCCTCCTTGGTGACAATCCCCACCTCCATACCTGCTTTTATATTCGCTCTGTTTTGTCCGTCCATCATCTTTTTCGCTTTAAAACGTGCTAAATTCACGCACATTTTATTTAAGGGACAAAGGTAGGGTTTTATTTTCGGTTCTTGTAAAATTGTATGCACACTATGTGTTGAACAATTTAGCAGGATTGCAAACCTGGGGACATGTGGGTTCTCAGAACCTCTCAATACTCAAACTCTAATCACACTCAAACTCAGTTTTCTCGCAACGGGTATTGCTTTATGGTCTTTCAAATTCATCGGACTGCTTACAAATAAGCGCCAGCGAAATGTTGCAACAATTAACAGGTCACCGATTGAAAAGCCTATCTATCAATCAAATACACATCGCGGTGACTTTTATAGCTTGATTTCAAGCTATAAATATGTGATTCCTCCAGAATCAGGTTTCAAATAACCCAATTACAAATCAGGGACAGCAGGTGGAAAGGTTTACGATCTTATAAACCCTCAATACTCAAACTGTAACTCAAACTCAGTTTTTTCGGAGCAAGCGCGCAGCATTAAATAATAATTGATTTAGGCCGTGAGCTTACATTTGCATAAGGTTTTGAATTAGATTGTAGGCAAACCACCCATCTAAACCTTTATACACCTGAGGCTTAGCATTGGCAGTATCTTTTTGTAAACCAATGCCGTCCTCGTAAGGCTCGGTTTTCATAATGCGATTGAGTCTTACCCTGAAATTCTTGCTTGCCGAAGCAAAATAAACGTGCTTATTGGTAATACCCATCAGTCCTGTATCGATATATTTCATCTCCTGCACATGCACAGGCCGCCCCTTGAAACTGCCGGTTCGGTAATACAAACCTTTGGCTACACGAACACTTACTCCCTGATGTGCGCCCTGAAATTCCCGGCGTGTAGTTTGTTCCATAAGTTCCACATCCTGAAACAGCCAGACCAGCGATTCGCTTTTTAATAAGTTAAATGGCAGGGCACCCTGCACCTGCATAGGGTTTTCAGGCAGGTGACCTTCTGCAATATCACGGATAATGGATGCTTTTACCACACGGTCAAAAGCACCTCTGCGGTCCAGTTCCTGCTGTGTAAAATCAAATGCCTTCTGAAAGCTGGCCACCTGGTGTTCTTCTGCTTTTGACAAGATACCATCATCGAGAAATTGCTCCACGGCATTTTCAAATGCTGTTAAATACAAATCGGTTACTTCTTCACCACCTACAAAAGTCTCCGCTGCTACCCTGCCTGCTTGTTGGTTTACGTCGTTAAAGTCGGCAGACGTGGTGATGGCTTGTAACACCAAATTGTAAATTCCTGATTTACCCTTAATATATTTCTGTTCGCAGGCTTTGTGTTTACTACGTAAAAATCCTGCACTTTCGCCACAATATATACATTTACCCATAAGTCAATAATTTTGCATTTTAAATATCTAAACTACAAATTATAACAAAAATCACAAAATATTTGCAGGATGACTTATGCTGAAGGTTGAGTTTTTGGAAAAAATAAAAATTACTTCCGGAATTACTGGCACAAATCGAATCAGATTATCTAAAAATATCAATTGTTGGTTTCGCTTTTAAATCTGGAATTGCCGTACTTCCGATATGGTCAATTCTTATAATGTCTGATTTTGAGATTGAATCAATTATTAATTTACGTTCGGCTTGATAAAACTCTGGCCATTTTTCAGAAGGTTCGCACATAATTATCGCGAATATCTGACCAAGTTGTTCAGGTGACATTTTATGTAAATCATTGTCTGAAGGCATTTTAAATTAGTTCTTTTATTGTTAAAATAATCTGAAATATTGAAATTGGTAATATTGTGATGAGTATCAATTTTGAAATCCAATTATTAAATTCCTTTCGTCCTTTTCTCAGATAGTAAAAGTGGAAGAAAAATGCAAAAATCCCACATGCTGCCACAAGTAAAGAAATCACATATCCTGCAATCATTTCTCTATCTATGAGGATTAAACCAAAAAGTATAGCAAAAAGCATTGGAAAATGAATAATTAAAAATCCTTTAACATCACTTTTATCCTCAGGATTAAACAATTTCCATTCCTGCCAGTAAGCCGAATCAATCTCATGATTAATCAGTATCACGGAGTTGACAAGGTAAATCCAAAATAATAAACTTAATTCCATTTTTAACAAATTTACCTCTATGGTTAATGTTTAAATGTTGTACTGCATTTTTCTACAATGCCGCCCAACGTGTTGTGCGTTCGTACTTATTTACTTTTCTCTTTATCAATCAATTCAATCGTATGTGTTAATAATTCAACACCTCCAAAATCACCGTGTCCAGGAATCACTGTTATAATCTCAGGGTATTTTTTTATCACCTTCTCTATTGTCATATCCCAATCATTTATAACGGCATCAGATAAATTACCAAGTCCTTTTGAATTAACTGATTTAACCAAACAACCACCAAATAGAATCTTTTTACCCGGAATCCAAACCGTGATATTATCAAATGAGTGTCCCGCTCCAAAATATCGGCAATCAATTTGTTCTCCGTTAAAATCAAAAGTCAATGAATCCGTGAAAGATGTTGATGGAACCGGTAATCCAATCTCTTTGCATTTCTCTATTGTCATTGAATTTGCAATTGACTCAATCCCGATACTTTGTAAATAACTTAATCCACCCATGCAATCATCGTGAAAATGACCAATTATCAATTTAGCCAAATCAACGGACATAGAATCTTTCAAATACTTTGTTAATCTCTCGGTTTTATCATTGTCCATTGGTGTGTCAATCATCAGAGCCTGCCCATGTCTAATTACAATCATTCCGTTTGATGGAAATCGTCCGAAATTATCAAGATGATGCCAAGTCACATGAACATAAATTGAATCTTGAAGATGAATCAATTGAATATCATCATCAATTCCGATTTTTTCATTGGTCTGTGCTTTGGATGAAACTAATCCAATTAGTCCGAGTATTAATACCAAAAATCCCTTTTTCATCATTTTTCTATTGATTTAAAGGTTGCAGGTTGTATATCTACCATGTCGCACAACGTACTGCAGCTATCAAGTGTTGGCGGTCTGACGTAACCCAGAAAGCCTTTATATAGCTGAACTTTTGTTTTACAATATACTAATTATACAACAAAAACAAAGTTCAGCGACTCCGCTTATTACCCCGAATTCTTCTGGGACTAAAATAACCGCCAATAATTGATCAGGTGCGTGTTGACTGCTGTAATTTGTATAGGCAAAACATAGTCTTGTATGGTTAAAGAACAAAAAGGAATTCGAGTTAAATGAATTTGGTGCAGCGATAAAAAAATGCCTAACTTTACAATACAAAACAATAACAGCCACAGGCTTAAACAAACCCAAAGCTACAGTGATCATGCGCAATGAAAGGACCGACCAGGCTATAAACATTATTAAAGCCAACTTTACGACTTACTTTGCTATAAGTCTAATGCTTTTATTGTTCATACTTTTCTTTCAGCCTTTTTCCCCGGATGGACTCATGTTTAAACACTTTGAAGATAAAGTGCTTTTCATGTCAGGTTTTGGGGTTATCGTATTCATTTTGCTTTTTGCACGTCAAATTGTACCGTCCAATCTCAATACGTATGAGGGCGATCAATCACAAGAAAATGTATCCATAGCCTATCTGACCGATTTTATACTCGCTACCGCCATTACCTTAGGTTTCGTTTTCTACCTGCGCTACGTGGGGCATATCGATATTAGCTTTTTTATAGTGGTTAAAATAGCTATAATGGCCATCATTGTACCGGCAGCCCGTAATGTGCACCAAAAAATATCTTACTTACAAAAACACAACCAGCAGCTTAATGGACGAATCGTCCTGCTCGAGAAGAAGCTGAGCCAATTTGCCGAAACCTATACAGATGCCCCGGTAGAACTGCATTCGGAATATTCAGCCGATATTTTCCGCGTGCAGGCCAACCAGATAATCTATGTATCGTCGGCAGACAATTATGTGGAAGTAGGCTACCTGCAAGAAAATCAGTTTAAGAAGCACCTTATACGCAACACGCTGAAAAAGATAGAAGAACAACTCAATACATTTCCGGGCTTTATCCGCACCCATCGCACAAGCATTGTGAATATGCAATACGTAGAAAATCTTAATAGTAAAAACAATAAGTATTGGCTCTCTTTAACAGCTTCAGCTCAAACCATACCTGTGGCCCGGCAGTACCTGATGGTGGTTAAGGAACTATTGTAACGTATTGTTTTACCCTGTTCATCTTAAAAAAATAAAAGCTTAGCAGGTGCCCGCTTAAAACGCTGAGGTCGGTCCGAAGAAATTTGCTTTTAGTTGTTTATTCTTTGGTGGCGCTTTTTGCACTGTAAAAAATCCACCGCTTTGCGAGAACAGATGGGGCCAAGCCTATTCACCCCAAATCGACAGTTTAAATCGTGATTGCCCCTTTATTATGTCCATCGGCCACCATTATTTGCAACAGGTTGCACACCATCCTAATTTTGTATAAAATCCGTAAAATAAAAGGCTATGAATATCTTAATGATTTATCCACAATACCCGGATACTTATTGGAGCTTTAAACATGCCTTAAAATTTGTATCAAAAAAAGCAGCCGTACCTCCGCTTGGGTTACTCACTGTATCGGCCATGCTGCCAGAGCACTGGAACAAAAAACTTGTGGATCTGAATGTAGAACAATTGGAAGAGACAGATTTAAAGTGGGCCGATTAGGTGTTTATTAGTAGCATGTATGTACAGAAAAAATCTGCCCACACAATCATTCGTCGGTGTCAGGAACAAGATGTAAAAATAGTGGCCGGGGGGCCGTTATTTACCCAGGACTTCGATCAATACCCTGAAATTGATCATTTCATACTCAACGAAGGAGAACTCACCCTGCCCCTTTTTCTGCAGGATTTGGAAAGCGGGGCACCCAAACGTTTGTACAAAACCAGTGAATATGCCGATATGCACACCACTCCCGTGCCTGATTTTCATTTGCTTAACCTAAAAGCCTATGCAAATATGAACATCCAGGTCGCACGTGGTTGCCCATACAACTGCGACTTTTGTGAAATTACCGCGCTGCTGGGGCGCAAAGTACGGATGAAAAGCACAGAGCAAGTCATCGCCGAATTGCAAACCCTCTATGATCTCGGTTGGCGGGATTCTATCTCGATAGTCGACGACAATTTTATAGGTGAAAAAGGCGCGCTCAAAAGAACATTGCTACCTGCCATGATGGACTGGATGCAGCAGCACAACTATCCGTTCAATTTCAGCGCACAGGCCTCCATTGAACTGGCCGACGATGACAATTTGCTGGACATGATGTTGCCATTCAGGTTTTGAATCTGCTTTTATCGGCATTGAAACACCCTCTGAAGCATCGTTGCACAGTTGTCATAAGGGCCAAAACGAGCATTGGAACCTCATCGAAGATGTGCAATATATACAGCAGTCGGGCATTCAGGTTTCAGGTGGATTTATTGTAGGCTTCGACAGCGATGAACCCAATATCTTTCATCGCCAAATTGATTTTATTCAGCAAAGCGGTATTGTTTCTGCTATGGCAGGGCTGCTCAATGCACCGAAAAACACTCGGCTCTATGACCAAATGGAAAAAGAGGGCCGCCTGACCGTTGACGCCACCGGCGACAACACCGATTTCACCATGAACTTTATGCCCAAAATGGACCGTAGTCAGCTCATAGAAGGTTATGAGCGGATTATTAAAAATATTTATGGCGTAAAACCTTATTATCGGCGCATCAGAAACATGTTAAAGCAGTATAAGCCGCCATCGGGCGTTAAAAAATCCGTTAATCTGACCAAGCTAAAAGCATTTATCAGGTCATTATATGTATTGGGCATTGCGAGGAAAGGTCAATGGGCTTATTGGCATTTACTCATCTGGACCATCATAAAAAAACCCACACTACTGGCCGATGCCATCACCCATGCTGTATATGGATATCACTACCGAACGGTTTATGGGTTGAGAGGTGATAAGAAAGATAAAAAATGAAATAAAAGTCATTAGTCCATATTAATCGAGTACCTTTATAAGCAATAAATGATATACAAGAATGCAAGTATCGGTAAGTAAAAAAAATATTACGTTCAATCCGGACCCCAGTCGTGTGATTGCCCGTTTTCTTTTCACAAATGAAAAAAGAGCTGTCAATACAATTCGATTTGTGCTGGAAATGTCTGAAAAGGAAGCATCGCAAGCGCTGAAACAAACCCTTAGAGATTATTCGATGCGCCACCGGAATATTTCCAAAATATTTGAAAAACATTTTAGCAAAATCGCCCATTTACTCGCTAACCTAGATACTGCACCTGACAAGATCGAATATTCAAAAAAGATTCTAATAGGCTCATATTTTACAATGGAATATTCCATTGAATCGGCAGCTTTTTTTAACCCTTCAATGGTTGAGCATCCTGACCAAACAGAGGTTGGTCCGGGTTCAATAAGAGTAATTATAAGTTTCAGGGCCACGGGTGAGGGTCATATTTCTTCCATTGTGTTCAGAACGGGTATACTTGATAAAAATAATAAACTTACCCTCGATCCGATTGGCAATATGCTGGAAGAGGCGGAACATATAAGGCGACATACCTACCATAAAAAATCTTTCACCCACAAACTGGATGAAATGCAGGAGATACAAAGCATTATTCCTCCCGAATTGATATTGGATAAATTAGGCGATACATTTACCTATAGTGAACTTTATAATTGTGTAAAAGAAGCAAGAAAAGCTACTCATTTGACATCAAACAAAGAGTATCTTTTTAATCAAATTATGTGGCTGGCCTCATCGCACTACGAATTGCAGTTTTCTTTAGATACGAATATCTCTGAAAGAGTAATCTTTCCTGTTTCTGCAAATGAAAAAAACGGGATTGAAGATGCCCGCTTTGTGAAGTTCACCGATGACGACAACAAAACAAAATACTATGCCACCTACACGGCATACGATGGAACAACCATTCTTCCCAAGTTACTTGAAACCGAGGATTTCTACCATTTTAAGGTAATGCCGCTTCATGGCGAAATAGCCCGGAATAAGGGGATGGCTTTATTCCCGAGAAAAATAAATGGAAAATATGCAATGCTATGCCGGTTAGATGGTTTTAATAATTACATTGCCTTTTCTGATAATATTACAATTTGGCGTGAGGCAGAGTTATTGCAACAACCGAAATACCCCTGGGAGCTAATTCAAATTGGCAACTGTGGATCGCCCATTGAAACAGAAGCGGGTTGGCTGGTAATAACACATGGTGTTGGACCCATGCGCGAATACGTCTTAGGGGCTGCATTGTTCGATATTGATAATCCCAAAAAAGAAATTGGAAGATCAGATACCCCGCTTTTAATGCCAAATGCCGAAGAAAGAGAAGGCTATGTCCCCAATGTAGTATATTCCTGTGGTTCAATGGTACGCAATGGAGATTTAATCATACCCTATGCCATGTCGGATTATTCCTCTACTTATGCATCGGTTAATGTAGAAGAGCTCCTCAACGAGTTAAAAGGCGATTAGTTGCAGGTGCAGTTCCGGAAAGTCGCGGTGTGAGTAATTAAAAAAACTGTAATAACGTATTTTTCTTTTATTCCCCTTTGCAAACAACCTCACGCTGCGCCTAATACAATTCATTTGTTTGGATTAAACATATCGTATTCCCGTGCAACCGGGTTGTTGATGATATAATTTTTGATACGCTGATATTCCTCCCGGTTCCTTATGATATGGTTGTGGTAATTGGATTGGGAAAATGGTTGAATCAATTGTATTTTGGTATTTACAGAAGATTTGAATCTGTCCATAAACAATGATATGGATTGAGGTTTGCGGATCAATGGCGGGGTTGCATCGCCGATTGGGTTCAATTGTTCATTTGGGTTTATTCGGTCACCTTTTTTTTGGACGATCGTTGATATTCGCATTGTCGTTAGTTTGCGCACGGTCGGGGGTGTTTGCACATAGCGACGCACGGCTGTGCGTCTCTACTTTTTATTGCCATTACCGGGCGCAAAATTGTGTGAATGATGTAACTAATATCTAAAGTTGTGTAACACCATATTGTTTTTATTCACTTAACTTTATAGTGCCTTACAATTAATTTATTACAGATATATGCAAAAATTTATATGTTTTGTCTTCGTTTTGGTCTTAGTGGCTAATATTCAGTCTACTTATTCGCAAAATGTGAATAAAGACACAGCCTCTTCAAGATCGAAATTCAGTGTTTTCAGAGAGCCCAGTTATATTCTGCCTGGGAGTGGAATTGGAAATCTTGAACCATTGATATTTGAGGGTGATATTGCTCCCTATTTTATGCTTGGCCTCAATCGCAACAATAAATGGGGAATTGATCTTTCGCCTCGAATCATAATTCGAATGTATAATACAGAATCGTATCCAATACGTACACCTTCGTTCATGCCAAAGGCATCATTTTTCTATCACCTAATTGACAATAAGGATACAAACAAGGACTTATTTGCCTATTTTTCCTTGATTCATCATTCCAACGGACAGGATGGATCTTTCTACCAGGATGATAGTGTCACCATTAACACACAATCGGGTAACTTTTCTACCAACTGGGTTTCGGGTGGCGTATTTATTTCGCGACCAACTGGAATTGCTTTTACTTCAAATGATTATAAGATATATGCTGAATACAGTTACTTGCAGGAGCCAGCCTTAGGGGCTACATATGGCAGATTACGATTTTTTTTTGACCTCCAGAGCAATCTTAATCTTTCAAAGCTTTTGAATATAAAGAAAAAGACATACAATAACCGCAATAATACGTTTCGTCAATCGGTTCATATAGGTTGGATTGTGGGCAACCTTGATGGCGCAAAGACAATTGATAGTAAGCGCTTTATATTCAGATATACCCTGGACTTTAAACCATCCTTTTTAAACGACGTTACTATTTTTGCACAATATGATTACGGACAGGATTACTATAACATTCATTACAAACGACAGTTGAATGTGCTTCGTTTTGGGATAGCAACCAGGTCTCGTATTTTTAACTAGAACCGTCTATAATGTCCGATTTACTATTTGGCAGAAATTCTCTTGTTTCGGTTCATTAAAACAACTCCGGCAACTAAAACTACCGCACTTATTATAACCGGAGTCCAGTTAGCGTTTTGAAACGCCAATATCGACCCCTAAAAAGCTAAAGGTTTCCATTTCCTGAATAGCTTGTATGCCAAAAAATAAAGTACCAACGACTCCAATAATCAATAATAGGATTCCTACTGTTCTCATAATGTTCCATTTTAGTTATTTGTATAAAGTGATACTATTACAAATTTAAACACATTAGCTCTGAGGTGTGTTTAATAATTAAAGTGAAAATTTACATAATTCGCATATTTACTTTTAATTGAAGAGCTGCTTTCTGCAAAAAGTGGGAATAATTAAAAAAAAATTGTAATGCTTTTTGGGGTAAATGTGTGTAAGCTAGCTCGTTTTTATTATTGTTGTCCAAAGTATTAATAACTAAAAAAACGCACTATGAAAAATGAAAATACAGCAAAAAACAAAAAGATTAAAACCCGGAAGGCAGTTACACCTCCGTCAGATGTTAAACCTGTTGCTGAAGGAAAAAACCCAGTTGACGATGAGCCTATAAAGCAAACTGAGAATGAACTGAATGCAAGGATTATAGAAATTATCACGATGATTAATAATCATTATCCGGAGTTATCCAAATATCTGGAAGAGATGCCGGTAACTATTCCATCACAAAACGATCCTGAAATATCAGTTAATCATTTAAAATCATACTACGAATCATTGGTTTCACTTGTGAAAAAATACAAAGATGATAATCCGGGACATCGCTGATTTAAAAGTGTGGCAACGGAGGTACAAAGTACAGGCAACTGCAAACCGAACTCCAAATTCAGCTTAGCGTACCGTTTTTAATTAAACCTGTGAACTTCAAATTTTTGACCAAAGTACAAAATGCCATCAGCATTGTTCCCAACAGCAATGTGGTTGTCGAAGGATATACCGATTCTTTTGGTGGCGATAAGGCGAATTTAGAGCTTTTGCAAGAGCGCTCAGATGCGGTTACGCAATATCTAAACGCGAATTCCGACAGCAAGGGAATTAGTATGATAACTTCAATGAGTCGTGGGGAGAACAACCCTGTAGCCAACAATGAAACAGCAGAGGGGCGGAAACAAAATCGCCGTATTGATATAAAAATTCAACCTGCTATATAGAGTCTGTCTATAAAGTCCGCTAACTTCGTTATACTTTTCATTCGCATCAGTCATCCCGATTTTCGGGACTCCTGATAATAAATGTTCGCAAGCTCCCGATTCTCGAGGACAGGCTTGTTCTCGAAGTTTTCTTTTCAAAGACTTCAAAAAATATGGGGTTTTCTTGCCGACACTATATATTTTTGATTAATAAAGACAAGCCATTGAAAATAAGCACATAAGATCTTTTCAGTGGTTTTTTTTATTTTTTATATTTATTCTTCAGTGTTTCTCATGATGTATTTGCTATAATCTTTTATCCTGGGTTTATAGGCTTCATTGAATAAGTTGGAAGAAATAATAAAGTCGGCAGTTGCACGATTACTCGCAGTTGTAATGTTATATAGCACTGCAATTCTCAATAGCGCTTTCACATCCACGTCATGAGGTTGTTGTTCCATAGGATCCCAGAAAAAAATGAGGATATCAATTTGGCTCTCCGAAATCATGGCTCCCAGTTGTTGGTCACCTCCCAGCGGGCCTGATTTCAATTTTTTGATCGTAATTATTTCATCTCTTTTATCCGTTTGCTCATTATTTAACAGGTTTTCAACCAGTTTGCCAGTTGTTCCTGTGCAAATTAATTCGTGCTTACATAGGTTTTCCCGGTTCCAGTCAACCCATTCAATAAGATCTTTTTTTCTGTTATCATGAGCAACCAATGCTATACGTTTCTTTTTTTTCATTGTTTATTTGTATTTTATCCTAATTACTTACCAGATAATATCTCCCTGTAAACCTGCAAATAACCCTCAACCATTTTCTGGCGGCTAAACATTGACGAAGCCCACGCAGCACATTTACTTCTATTGATTGACTGAATATTGTTTACTGCGTCGGCGGCTTCTTCGGCATTGGAAACTAAAAAGCCTGTTTTTTCATGAATAATTAATTCAGGCATTGAGCCCAGGTTAAATGCTATTACCGGAGTACCGCAGGCCATAGCCTCAACAACACTCAACCCAAAAGGTTCAGAAAAACTAATGGGATGTAAAAGAGCACATGCCATACTTAATAGTTCCATACGCTTTTCGGGTCCCGAATTTCCAACATATACAATATCCTCATTGTTTATGTGAGGTTTTACTTTTTGGTTAAAATATTCCTGATCCTGGATCAGACCGGAAATAATAAGTTTCCTTTTCGATCTTTTTGCAATTTGTATCGATTCAGCGGTTCCTTTATCAGGGTGAATTCTTCCAAAATACAACAAATAATCTTCCGGTTCATGGTTAAAATTGAATTCATTGATATTTATTCCGTTGTATACAGTTGCAATATAGTTTAGTTCATTGTTTCTGTCGGAATTGCTTATGGAAACATAGTGTGCGGTATCATTATATTTTTTATAAACTGGAATAATTTTAGGCGACGAAAACCCATGAATGGTTGTAACCATTGGGGTTTTAATCAATCGCGAATAGGTAAGAGGTAAAAAGTCGAAATTATTGTGAATAATGTCGAATTCGTGTGCGTGTTCCATCAAATGGCTGATATGCAAACATTCTTCAACTTTTGCATCTACATCCGTATTTTCAGCATAAGGTTTTTGGCAAGTCCACATCAGTTTGCCGTTGGTTTGAGAATTTCCCGTAGCAAAGAGGGTAACATCCATACCCAGTTCTACAAGTCCTTCTGCAATATTCGACGCAACCTGTTCCCACGGCCCATATTTTAATGGAGGTGTGCGCCAGGCAATGGGTGAAAGCATAGCTATTTTCATAGTCTCTAGGGTTGTTTAATTTATCTTATTAATTGTAATGATTTGGTGCAGTGGCAGTGTTTGAGTAGCAGTAGCAGTGTTTAGTAGCAGTGGCAGGTTTTTAATTTGCTGTGTCTTTGACAGACGATTACTATCTTTCACCTTTCAATACTCTTCACTAGTACTACTTACTGCAACTACCCACTGCCACTGCTATCTGCAACTGCCACTACCTACTGCTATCTGCAACTTCCACTACCTACTGCCACTACCTACTGCAACTACTTTGGTAAAAATTTCCCCGGGTTATTTGCCATGCCACCTAACATTTTACCTACTTCATCATATCGTTCATTAAGAGAATCTTGCACCTCTTTATTTATATATCGACAATGAAACGCAAAATCAATCCATACGGATGTTTCACTTGCTTCTCCATCAGCATCAGTCATTTTACTTGTGAAATGCTTTGGATACCTTCTTTTTCTGTATCCTTCAGCTATGTTAGAACAGACCGAGCGGGAAGACCTTCTTATTTGATCGGTTAACGAATATTTTTCCTCTTTTGGGAACCCTTTTGTAATTTCAAAAATCTCCATGGCAAGAGAAAAAGCCAATTTAAATACCTTTAATTCTTTAAAACTGTAGTTCATAATGTTTTTTTTTGAAAATAATGCTCAAAATAAACAAATATGATGTATTAGCCAATGATTTAAGTAATTCTAAACTTAAATAAAGAATTAAATGTTTACCCAATACCACTATCTACTGCAACTGCTTCCTGCAACTACCAACTGCAACTACTTCCTGCAACTGCCACTACCTGCTGTTAACCGCCACTGCTACTGCCACTCCTCACTGCAACTATCTACTGCAACTCCTTAGTGCCACTAGTACATTACTCCCATTCACCCCAAAGCACTTCTATAGTTCGCTAGACAATGATCAACTAAGTCGTCAATTATGGCCGTACCAACGCACATTACCTTGTCAGCCCCACCCCAATATATCTTAACACTGCCATCGTTTTCGGGAACGGCTCCACAGCAAAACACAACGTTATGTACGTACCCGGTAATTTCGTACATTTCTTCCGGTTGTAATATCCATTCATCGCCAACAGCAATTATTTTCGACGGATCAGCCAAATCGTGTAACGCTGTGCCCAAACGGTAAACACTTCCATCCATAGTAGGAAAAACGCCATGGTAAATATTTAGCCAGCCACGTGAGGTTTTAATTGGTGGCGCTCCGGGACCGATTTTCATCTCGTCCCAATGGTATTGCAAAGGCTTCATTATTAGTTTCGATTCTCCCCAGTATTTCAGATCAGGTGAATACGATATCCAGATTGACCAGGGCGAAATTTCGGAATGCGGACGGTCGAGGCGGGCGTATAGGCCATTGAATTTTTCGGGAAAAATGACAACATTCCGGTAATCGGCCTCGGTGATTAATGAAAAACGTTCTATACTTTCAAAATCTTTTGTTTTGGCAAGGCCAATGCGAACCCCGTGTTTTGAATAAGCACTGTAGGTAATTAAGTACTCACCATCCAGGAAAACGATGCGGGGATCTTCAATGCCATACGCTTCATATTCTTTAAAAATACCTTCGGTAGCCGGCACCATAAATGGCCGCGCATCAACTTTAAAATTGTATCCGTCATTACTTATGGCTTTACCCAAAAGCTTCGTCCGTTTAATTTATGTGACCGGAATATCATGATGTATGTTCCATTGTGCTTCACCACAGCAGCGTTATGGACCGTTGCTACAGGGTACGGCACATCATCTTTAGTGAGAATAGGGTTGTTTTTATATCTGTTAACTAGCATTACTTACATTTTTACGGTTAATTTTTAAGTTGTAGATTCTCATTAGCAGTGTTTAGTTGCGGTGGTTCAGTAGCAGTGGCAGTGGCAGACTTGCACGCACTTCCAGCTTCCGATACTACTCACTGATACACATTACTATTACAACTACACACTTTTACTGCATACTGCCACTGCTTACTGCCACTATTTACTGCCACTGCTTACTGCCACTGCTTACTGCCACTATTTACTGCCACTATTTACTGCAACTCCTCACTGCCCACTGCCACTAACCACTGCCACTATTTACTATCCTCTTTCACTCCACCAGCTTCGCCTCTTTTATGAAACTCCTCGTATGCCTGTAAAACTGTTAAATGAGAAATTAAATAGGCTAAGGAACTTTCGGCACCCTGATTTCGGTTTACTCCGTAACTTTCAAAGCCGTCGCAGCAGCCTTTGGTTTCGAAATCGTACAAACTCAACCTGAGATCGTTTTCGCCCAAAAACCATAAAAACGAAGTGTATAGTTTATTCAGGTATTCTTTGTCTTTGGTTACATGATAAGCCTGATGATACATTAAAACCATGGCCATTGCATCAATAGGTTGTTGTGCGAATTTGGAACGCTCCTCATCCTTTTTATACCATTTTTCGTTGCCAATTATGCTTAAATAATTGTTTTTCAATGTGTGTTTTGTAAGAAACTCCATTGATGAAAGTGCTATTTCGGTAACTTTACTGTCGTTTAGAATCTCGGCAGCGTGCAGCATGGCTAAAGGCAAAATTCCGTTATCGTACGCCAATAGTGATTCGAACCACTTCCAATTGGCCGATTCATTTTCTTTGTAATGTGTGATGAGTTTTTTTGCCATTGCTCTCAATCGTTCCATCATGGAGTCGTCGTTTGGATGGCTCTTTAAATAATGGCAAACGCCAATCATTGTATTGGCAATACTCCTGATCGAATGGAGTTTTTCGAAATTGGGTGCAGCGTTAAGAAACACTTCTTTACCTGTTTGGTAATAAGCATCGTTTGGCGCATAACCTAATAAATACCCTAAAGCCCAAATAGTACGGCCAAAAGAATCTTCAGATCCGACTTCGTCTAAAAACTGGCGGCTGAAACTAAGGAAATTCCGGAAGGTGCCATCGCTGTTTTGCATATAGTGCACGTAGCTTAAATAAATGGGGGAGAGCTCCAGGGCACGTACATCTTTAAACTGATTGTATGCCATGAGCACCATAAGTAATGCGCGGGCATTATCATCGAGACAATAGCCTTCTTTTAAATTCGGAATGCCAAATTTTGCATGTTGAATAATTCCGGTATCATCGGTTAACCGGTTAATATGGGCCAGCGAAAAAGGCGGCATAATAAGGAGGTCGAAAATAGTATCTTTATTACTGATTCCTATACTCCCGTTTTCTGCAACCGTTTTTGCTAACCGACTGTATTTTTCACCGGTTTTTGGCCATGTAATTTTTCTCCCATAATCGAATGCTTTTTCTTTAATTTGTGCCAGCATTTCAGGGTTGTCAAGTAGTTCTGTAAGAAGTTCTGCAAGTGCTTTATCGTCATTAAAATCGAAAAAGCGTCCCCGGCCATCGGCCAATAATTCTTCGGCATGCCAATAGGGAGTAGAAACTGCAGCTGCTCCTACGCCAACTGCATACGAAAGGGTGCCACTGGTAATTTGGGTTTCGTTCAGGTAAGGTGTAATGTAAATATCGGCAGCCGATAAGTATTTGAAAAGGGTTTCAACTTCAATAAATTCGTTGAGGAAAACCACGTGTTTCTCCAATCCCAGCTTTTTAACCATGCGCATTAAAAATATCCGGTATTCTTCACCCGAATGCCTCAGTACGTTAGGATGCGTTTTGCCTTGTATTATGTAAATAACATCGGGGTGCTTTTTTACCACCCCGGGCAACGCTTTTATTACGGTTTCAATGCCTTTATTGCGGCCAATAAAACCAAAAGTAAGTAGCACTTTTTTACGATCGAGCTTGAACTCTTTTTTCGATTTTTCTGAGTTGTATTGCAAATCAGGTACGCCATGCTCGATAAGTTCAATTTTATCTGCCGGTACATCGTAAACGGTTTTTAAAAAACCGATGGCTTTATTGCTCATTACTACGATTTTTTGCGCCATGCCGCATATTTGTTGTAAAACCGCTTTTTGATTGTATGATGGATTTTTCAATATTGTATGTAGCGTAACAATAAAAGGAATTTCTAATCGGTGTAGTAGGGGGAGGATGTTTACTCCATCCTGACCACCGAAAATGCCAAACTCATGTTCTAAAATGCAAACATCAGCTCCACTCAGGTTTATAAATCTGGCTGCTTTAATGTAGTCTTCAAGCTGTTCTTGATTAATGCTTGTTTTTACTTCTTCAGGGTAATCGTATTGTATATTGAAATCGTTGAGCGCTACCACAAACCCTTCGTGGCTGTCCTCCGGAGTGCTGTCTTTTTTAATTACAGAATTAAAAAGATTTTCTGTGAAAGTTCCAATTCCACATTCTCGTGGTGGGTATGTTCCTATAAAGGCAATTTTCATATATTTTTATAATTTTGATATCAATAAAGTCTTAAATTGTTGTGCCTCACGTTTTTATAAAAAAACAGATACTCAACAAGGAAGTATAGGATAAACCAGGCGTTTTACAAATCACCCGGAATCATATATACTGGATAATATTAATTTCGAAAACCCGCTTTTTATAATTCGGTTTTTCGGTTTTTTGCCGCACGTTTGGCCATTTTATCTGCTCGTTTCTCTTTTAGGTTTTTGAGCGGAGCCTTTTTCGTGCTTTTTTTAACTTCTTTTTCTTTTGACATAATGTTGATTTTAAGTTATTTAAATGAGTGTAAATTGATACATCGAGCATGTCAAAATGCAGAAATCGGACATTATGGACAAATACTCTCGTATGTTTACAAAATGAAGTGTTTAGTTCAGAATGTTCGAGATCAAGGCGTGTGAGAATTTAAAACCGCAGCATACATAAGGTATGTGAGGATTTTAAATTTGAGCAACAACGCAGATATCGGACATTATGGACAAACACTCGTATTTATATTGATGTGGCTTCATAACCACTTTTAATAATGGTCGAAAGCATTTTTAACCGTCCGTTTGCTTTTATGATATTAGACGTATGCGCCGGAACGATTATACCTTCTCCAGTATTAAGCATATTTGATTGTTCATCAATTACGACTTCAGCGGTACCTTCTATAATTTGAAGAAAAGTATCAAACGGAGAAATTTTTTCAGACAAAGTTTCGCCGGTATCAATAGCTATAACGCTTACTTTGCCTGTGGTTTTTCGTATTATGGTTTTTGTTACCACTGAATTTGGCACATAATCAATGATTTCAACTAAGATATGCAGTTTTGATTTTTCTATTTCTGTATTTTGCATTTTCTTTATTTTAATATGAAGTAAAGGTAATGCAAACCAGTAATCAAAATGTTACATTATTGATGTTTAAATTTACATGATTCACACATTTTCGAGAGTGTCGCGCCTGTTGTTTTTAAGCATTTTAAAGTGCGAAGGTGTTAGCCCCGTCATTTTTTTAAACTGGTTGGATAAATGTGCAACGCTGCTGTAGTGCATTTTGTATGCAATTTCTGAAAGATTCATCTCATCGTATACAAGGAGTTCTTTTACCTTTTCAATTTTGTGGGTCAAGTAAAATTTTTCAATCGTAATTCCTTTTACTTCAGAAAATAAATTAGCCAGGTAAGTATAGTCATAATTGAGTTTATCACTCAGGTAATCAGAAAGATTTACTTTTATTTGGTCTTCGGTATAATGCACCAGTTCAATAATGGCGGCCTTTGTTTTCTCTACCAGGATTCTTTTTTTATTACCCATAAGATGCAGTCCTGACTTTTTTAATTCAGCATCTAATTGGGCTAATTGCTCAGGGTAAACCGCTCCAACAATATCGGCTTCGCCAATTTTTACATAGTCATATTTTAACCCGAGTTTTTCGAGTTCACTTTTAACTACCATCTGGCAGCGTATACAAACCATATTTTTAATGTACAAATTCAATATATATAGTACCTAATAGATTAATATTTAATATGTAAGAATAATACAAGTTAAGATTTTTTTCTCATATAAGAGGCAAAACAATCAATTTCCCAATCTAAAAAACGGATAAAACAATACTCAAATGATAAAACAAACCCCTGTAGCAAATTAAACAAAGAAATCGACATAAAGATTATGAGTTACACATAAAATCATGTCTGAATAGCGAAAAAGAACCTAAATTCATTTCTTTTGAATTGGAGATTCCAATAAATGCAACAAATTCACAATTGTTATCCTTCAAAACTTCCGGGTGGAACCTTTTGCTTTGCATAGGTCAACAATACCCCAACCAACACCACTGTAAGGCCAATTAGATCTACTAATTGCACCCTGTCGTCAAAAGCAATCCAGGCCATGAGCATGGTGACAGGCGGTCCCATGTAAAAAAGAGCTGCTACCCTTGTAGCATCAATACGCTCAACAAGCAGCCACATTAAAGAATAAGCCCCGAGCGAAACTCCCAACACGAGCCATACCATAGCTGAAATAAAGACACCCGTCCACTGAGTAGATAATTGCTCCCAAAATATGGCAGGCAAGGCAACGGCAGCAGTGGTGGCCATGCTTTGGTAAAAAAGCGACAAATCTATGGGAATACGGGGATAGTCCTTTTTCAGGTCTATTTTGCGTTCTATCAGGCTGGCAATGGTAATGGCAATTACGGCAAGCAAAGGAATAAACCAGGCAACCATGTCCGATACATCATGAAAATCGACACGGGACACTACGGGAATTGCCACGCCAATAAAACCAACGATGAGTCCAAGCCAGCGGGTCAATGGTGTGGGTTCACCAATCACACTGCCAGACACTGCACCGGTGGCAAGCGGTTGTAATGCCACTACGAGTGCTACAATTCCGGCAGGCACACCATAATCAATGGATATGAGCACACATGTTAACCAAACACCATGGGCCAACACACCTACCAACATAAAAGACCACGCATAGCGCCATCCAATCCACCACAAATCTCTTTTTACATACAAATAAAGTGTAAGCAACAGCGTAAGAGCAAGATAACGCCAAAAAAGCAATGTAAACACCCCCGCATAAGGTAAACCAAACTCTCCACCAATAAATCCGGAGTTCCATAAAAACACGAATCCGGCGATGAGCCAAAAATTTTTACGGGCCATTTTTCTTTGCATGAACTCAGGATGTTTTATTCTGCAACTATTTATGCAACAATAAATAAATTATTATGATCCAACAAATTTATTAGGCTTTCAACGTCTAAATCTCGTTCCGCTGCAATTTATGTAATGGCGATGTAGCCCGGTTTTTATATCCATGCCAAAACACCACAATAAGTAAAATTGCAGCGACAAATAATGCAGCATAAACAACCTCATCATGCATTTGCCACTGCCGCTCAGCTATGGCAATAAATGCCCAAACACCAACCAGCGCAGCCTCGCGCATGTTTCGGGTGAATAACAGTGCCAGATAAATTAGCATGGCAACTATAATCATAACTACAGTCCATGTGGGGGGTGACAATGGGCCACCCTGCCAGTTAAAGCTTACCAACCAGGCTGCCACGTTGGCTACCGATGCTACCACAATCCACCCCAGATAAATTACAATGGGCCACCACACAAAAACTATAATACGAAGCGGGGCATCCCATATTTCCAGTCGTAACCTTATGGTGAGCATAATCAGAGCAAACAGCAGTATAAAAATCAACAATACAGAAAAACCTATATATTCATTAAGCCAGGCTGCCACCCACAATCCATTAGCCATGTTACCAAGTGCAAACCACAATCCGGTTTGCTTCAGGCTGGCATCTTCTCTCTTTTTGTACCATGCATACCATTGATAGCCTACAAATAAAATGAGTAGCAAATAAATTACCCCCCAAATGGCAAATGCATAACCTGATGGAGCAATCAGGGTTTGGTATTTGACACTGATTTGCCCCACTGTTTTACCATCGAAGAGCATAGTGCCCTGCAAACTATTTAACACGAGTGCAAAAAGCAACGAAAACGTGTTGATCAGGAGAAAAGTAAGTTGTTTCATCCGTTTATATTTTAATCTTTCAAATGCGATTGCATACCCTCAGAATACCTGACTTCAAAAGGCTCTTCGTCTCCACTCAAAATAAAATAGCCTTCCAACCCGGGATGCGTTTCTACAATATCCATTGAAGCATGGTAGCCCAACACCATAAAAGCAGTTGCATAGGCATCAGCCGTCATGCAATCATCGGCCAAAACAGATGCGCTGAGTAACCTGTGCTGTACCGGATACCCTGTTTTAGGATTTATGGTATGTGCATATTTTTGGCCATTTTTTTCGTAAAACTGCCGATAATTGCCTGAAGTTGCCAAAGCACCCTCGCTAATGTGTAGTATCCGCTGAATTTTTCGATCTATAAGAGTCTGTTCCTCTGTGGGTTCATCGACACCAATTCTCCACGCTGCACCATTAGGATTTTGGCCTTTTACGTGAATTTCACCGCCAATTTCTACCATGTAGTTTTTTATACCTTTCATCTCCAAAATCCGAGCTGCCAGGTCTACAGAGTAACCTTTTGCGATGGCACTGGCATCTAACTGAATGGCTGCAGTATCTTTAATCAGCTCACCATTGCGAAGATGAACTTTTTCATAACCAACATAATTTAAAATGGTGCTTATAGAAACAGAATCGGTGCGCTGAGGCTCTGTATACCCAAACCCCCAGGCATTGACCAATGGTGCCACTGTAATATCAAAAGCTCCGTGTGTTTCCCGGGCAATCTCTTCTGCTTTGCGGTATACATTTAAAAAATGGTCGTCGAGCACTACCGAACTATCGTTCTGATTAATACGGCTGATAACGGAAACCGGATCGTAGGTAGACAATGATTTATCAATTCGCTGCATGGTATTACGCAGTTGCTTATGATAATCGACCCCATTTGGCGATTTATAAATTATATGATAAAAAGTGCCGTGAGCCTGACCCTGATTTTTAATATATTTACTTTTATCTTGTTGGCAGCCCACGGTAATAGCAAAAGCTATAAAAACGAGTATTAAATATCTCATGATTCTATTTTTAGATGGCAAATTAAGGTTTTTGACTTTATCAAACAATCTTATTTCTCTAATTCAAATATAAAAATTCGCAAAAATTACTGTGCAGTATTTACAAATCGTGTATCTCATTGGAAACCTTTAGCTTTTATAAGATCATAATGCTGCATGGCAAAGCGCATGGTCAAACGGGTAATGGCGATGCTAAAGAAATTTCTCCACTTTGCCCCCCGTAAATGCTGTAAAATGCCTTTCCGGAGGCCCTTTTTTGTACACGGCAATGTATTAGATAATTTCTTTTACGAATAAAAATACAGGCAATGTTAACTTCAAGCAGGCAATAGCAAACAGGCCCGAACAATTATGCACTAAGAGGAACTGGGAGTCATGCCACG
This sequence comes from Salinivirga sp., assembly GCF_055145285.1. Lineage (NCBI taxonomy): Bacteria > Pseudomonadati > Bacteroidota > Bacteroidia > Bacteroidales > Salinivirgaceae > Salinivirga > Salinivirga sp. The sequence continues at coordinate 28,200 of NZ_JBSRDC010000026.1, forward strand.
TGCAAAAAACTACCTGTCAACATATTGGCGCTTTGCACACAACCAATATTCATAAAAAAATGGTTTCGATTAGTCGTGCACCTGTGTAGGTGAAGGGTTCTGGCTCCTCATCAAAAAGTCCAAAAACGGCTGAACCACTTCCACTCATGGCTGCATAAAAGGCGCCATGCGCATATAAATTTTCCTTTATATGTGCCAGCTCCGGATAATGCGGAAATACACTTGCCTCGAAATCATTTTTCAAATCTTCTCGCCATGTATCTAAAGGCTGTGAGATGATGCTTTTAAGTGATTTTTTCCATTCGGCCGGTTGCACATTCTGATAGGCCTCTGCCGTTGATACATGCACGTCGGGTACAACCAGGAGCAGGTATTTTCCATGTAAATCAATTGTTGCCCGACTAAGCCTCTCACCCCTTCCAGTGGCCAGCGCTGGCACATTGCGTATAAAAAATGCACAGTCGCTTCCCAACATGGCGGCCTGTTCTTCCATTTCGTGAACTGATAGTTTCAGCTCGAACAATTCATTAAGCAAACTTATGGCAAAAGCTGCATCAGCCGACCCGCCGCCAAGGCCTGCACCGCTTGGAATATTTTTATGAAGATAAATAGCCACAGGAGGTATATCAAACTGTTTTTTTAATAATGCCCATGATTTATAAACCAGGTTATGCGCTATCGAAGCATTATCAAGTGCAAACCCCGATTCAAAAAGCTCAATTTTATTCGCCGGTAAAATTTCAAGCACATCATTAAGAGCAATAGGCAACATAATTGTTTCCAACTCATGAAACCCATCAGAACGTTTGTATTTAATGTTTAACCCCAGGTTAATTTTGGCATTTGGAAAAACGACCATGATTTATTAAATTTTATTCGCAAGCAATATTAATAAAATGTATCCATCTTGTTGATATTAATTATCAAAGTTTCCTTTCTAATGTTGAAATAAAATTAACTTTGTAAATCTAAGATATTGCATTCAAAATAGCCTTTATATTAGAGGTAACCCCTTACAAAACAGGCACTTTCAGAAAATCGCCAACAAGCGACATTAGATTGCCTGCACTTAAATAAACAAGGTAAAGCTAATAACAGCGCTATTTAAAAAAACAGAATAAAAGGATTGTACTATGGCCAAAAAAGAGTTCAAAAAAGAAAACCCATCTAAATATGTAGATCATATAGCCGTTGACTCAGGAAAAGTACCTCCCAATGCCCTGGAAATTGAAGAAGCAGTTTTAGGAGCCTTGCTACTCGAGAAGGACGCTATTTACCGGGTTTTTGACCTCTTGCAACCGGAAACATTTTACAAAGAAGGACATCAGCATATTTATCAGGCCATAAAAGACCTTTCTTCCGAAAATGAACCTGTCGACATGGTTTCTGTGATAGAACAGCTCAGAAAAAACAAGAAGCTGGAAGAGGCCGGAGGTGATTATTACATTACGCAACTTACCTATCGCATAGGATCTATCGCTCACCTGGAGCATCACGCCAAACTTATTGCAGAAAAATTTATTCAGCGCGAACTCATCAGGATAACCGCCGAAATACAGCAAATGGCTTTTGATGAATCTACTGATGTGGTTGAGCTAATCGATACCTCCGAAAATAAAATTTATCAGGTAGCAGAAGGAAACATAAAAAAACAAACCACATCCATTGGATCAGTTGTTGAAGAGGCCATTGAACAAATTGAAGCAGCCTCGAAAAACAAAGACGAGTTAAGTGGCATTCCGTCGGGCTTTACAAATTTAGACCGGCTTACTTCCGGGTGGCAACCCTCCGACCTTATTATTCTGGCAGCAAGACCATCAATGGGGAAAACAGCATTTGCCCTGAACATTGCCCGTAATGTGGCCGTACAATACGAAAAACCCATTGCGTTCTTTTCCCTTGAGATGTCGTCAATACAGCTGGTAAAAAGAATGATCTCCACAGAAACAGAAATCAGCCAGCAACATATTAAAAACGGCCAAATGGAAGACTGGGAATGGCAACAGCTTGAAAGTCGGTTGCCCAAACTTCGGAATGCACCGCTATATATCGATGACACACCGGGATTGTCAATTTTTGAGTTACGGGCCAAATGCAGAAGACTTGTGCATGAAAAAGGAGTAAAAATGCTCATCATTGATTACCTTCAGCTCATGAATGCCGCAGGCCAGGCAAGCCGGGAACAGGAGGTTAGTATAATCTCACGCTCACTTAAGGCCATAGCCAAAGAACTTGATGTGCCGGTAATTGCACTTTCTCAGCTTAACCGCTCCGTAACCTCCCGTCAGGGAGAAAAACGCCCAATGCTCTCCGACCTGCGTGAATCAGGTGCTATTGAACAAGATGCCGATATTGTAATGTTCATTCACCGACCAGAAGCACTGGGTATTACAGAATACGATGATGGTACTTCAAGCATCGGAATGGCTGATATTATTATTGCCAAACACCGGAACGGAGCCACTGATGATGTGCGCATGAGATTCGAAGGTCAGTTTGCCCGGTTTACTGATTATGACGAAGGCGGATTGCCCGACATTGACAATGAAGCCACACCGGGAATCATCAAAGGATCCAAAATGAATGTTGAACACGCAGGTGCTACAAAAGAAGAATATAATCCGGGTGAAAACATAGGGTCCAATTACAATTTTGACGAAGGAGCGCCTTTTTAGTTCATCATTCTCATCCATAACCTAAAACAAACGGCTCTTTTCTTCGTTAGCCATTACACAGTGTGTAAAAAGTAATCTGATAAAATGCAATATTCAAAAAAGATCATTCTCATCCTCATACTTAGCATGAGCTTTCAGTGGCTCCAGGCAGCCTTCATCCTGATACCTATGGATGAAACCCAGAAAAATCACTTGAAAGCCTACGGCATTACCTACTGGACACTTCAGAACGATGTTTCAGGCTGGTGGTTATTGAATTACAGAGGAGGAAGTTTTTTATTGCCAATGGCAGAAGAAATTGAAAATGAATGTATGATAAGGGGTATCTCTTACGAAATAATTGCCAATGCCAAGCGCAATGCTATTGTGAATAAAATATCGCAACCCGATATGAATATGGATGTGGTAAAATTAGACAAAGCTCCCAATATTGCAGTGTACAGCCCAAAAGACAAGCTCCCCTGGGACGATGCGGTTACACTTGCATTAACTTATGCAGAAATACCCTACGATATAATATATGACCGTGATATATTAGATGGAGCTTTGAAAAAATACGACTGGCTTCATATGCACCATGAAGATTTTACCGGCCAATATGGAAAATTCTACGGCGCATATCACCATACAGCCTGGTACAGAAATCAGGTACGAAGTGAAGAAGAAAAGGCTCGTGCGTTGGGCTTCAATAAAGTATCGAAACTAAAACTAACCGTGGTTACAACCATTAAATCATACGTAAACAGTGGTGGGTTTTTATTCTCCATGTGTAGTGGTACAGACTCATTCGATATTGCATTAGCTGCTCACAATACGGATATTTGTGCGGAAGTATTTGATGGTGATCCGCCGGAACAAAATTGTCAGGAAAAACTGGATTACAGCAATACCCTCGCTTTTACGGATTTTACAATAAGCCTGAATCCATACGAATATGAATTTTCGAACATCGATGTAACCCAAAACAGGAATGTCAACAAAGAAAAAGACTACTTTACGCTTTTTGATTTTTCAGCCAAATGGGACCCTGTCCCCACTATGCTTTGCCAAAATCATACTGATATCATAAAAGGATTCATGGGCCAGACAACTGCTTATAATAAAAAGTTTATCAAACCCGATGTCCTTATAATGGGACAAAATAAAAGTGCAGGAGAAGCCCGTTACATTCATGGTACATATGGCAAAGGATTCTGGACTTTCTATGGTGGACATGATCCCGAAGATTTCAGACATTTTGTCGGTGATCCTCCTACAGACCTTAATTTGCACTTACATTCTCCCGGATATCGGCTCATCTTAAATAATGTGCTTTTCCCGGCAGCAAAAAAGAAAAAACTGAAAACCTGATTGTTAAGCTATCAATAGCAGTTTTTTTCTCCATTGACCAAAGTTTTTATATCTTGAGTATTTCAATCCAGAACTGATTTGGTATTGCATTTGAACATTAATACGCCAAATTATATAGATATTTAAATACAAAATACTAAATTATGAAGTCAGACATAAAAATCGCTAACGAAGCCAAAATTCAACCGATTAAAGAAATTGGTTCCAAACTTGGATTAAAAGAAGAAGACCTTGAACTTTACGGGAACTACAAAGCCAAGGTGCCACTTAGTTACATTGACCCTAAAAAAGTTAAAGAGAGCAATCTTATATTGGTCTCGGCAATTTCTCCAACTCCGGCAGGAGAAGGAAAAACAACTATGTCGATAGGCCTTTCGCAAGGGTTGAATCAAATTGGTGCCGATTCCAGTGTTGTGCTCAGGGAGCCCTCTTTAGGACCTGTATTTGGAATTAAAGGCGGAGCTACCGGTGGCGGAATGTCACAAGTGCTGCCAATGGAAGATATCAATCTGCACTTTACCGGTGATTTTGCAGCAATTGAGAAAGCACACAACCTGCTGGCTGCAATGATTGATAATGCCATACAGCACCGCACTTTGAATATTGACCCACGAACCGTACTGTGGAAACGAGTAATGGACATGAATGACCGCTCGCTGCGTAATTCCATTGTCGGATTGGGTGGCAGCACCTCAGGATTTCCCAGAGAAACCGGTTTCGATATTACCGCGGCCTCTGAAATTATGGCCATTTTGTGCCTGGCAGAGGACTTTAAGGACCTGAAAGAGCGCATTGGGAACATATTTATTGGATATACCTTTGATAAAAAACCCGTTTACGCACGTGACATAAAGGCCCATGGTGCCATGGCGGCCCTGCTACGCGATGCCATTAAACCCAACCTGGTGCAAACGCTCGAAAACACACCTGCCTTTATCCATGGTGGCCCATTCGCAAATATTGCGCAAGGTACCAACTCGGTAATTGGTACTAAGATGGGAATGTCACTATCTGAATATGTGGTAACAGAGGCAGGTTTTGGATTTGACCTGGGTGCCGAAAAGTTTTTCGACATTAAATGTCAATCATCAGGTCTATCGCCCAAAGCTGTTGTGTTGGTTGCAACTGCAAGAGCACTTAAACACCATGGAGGCGCTGATCTTGACAAGATAAACGAGCCCAACATGGAAGCACTTGAAGCCGGTATCAGTAATCTGGAAAAACACATCGAGAACATCAAAGCATTTAATGTTTGTGCGGTAGTTGCTATCAATAAATTCGCTACAGATACAGAGGAAGAATTAGAATATATCAAAAAGCGTACTGAAGAGAAAGAGATAAAAGCAGTGGTAGCTGATGTTTGGGGCCAGGGCGGCAAAGGAGCCGTTGAATTGGCCAACGAGGTAAAAACGGTTGTCGACCAGTGCGAAAGCAAGTTTAGTCCTATGTACGAATGGAAATGGGATATTCCGAAAAAAATAGAAACTGTAGCCAAGAAAATATATGGTGCAGCAGCAATAGACTATACGGCCAGAGCTAAAGCTGACCTGAAGAAAATTCAGGAGCTTGGCATGGAGCACCTCCCTGTATGTATTGCCAAAACCCAAAAGTCGCTGTCTGATAATCCCAAATTAATTGGTCGGCCAAAAGACTTTGTGGTAACGGTGAGAGAAATAGAATTGTCATCGGGCGCAGGTTTTGTGGTACCAATCACAGGAAAAATAATGCGCATGCCTGGTTTACCCAAATCACCCTCGGCAGAAAAAATTGATGTCGACGAAAATGGTAATATTTCAGGATTATTCTAAGCAGGCTCATAATCATTAAAAACAAAACAGCATCCTTTTTTTTTCTTAGGATGCTGTTTTGTTAAAATAAGATTATATTTTTCTAAAATTTCCTTATTCGTTCCATATCGCGCTTCATATCTTTCTCTTTAATAGATTGCCGTTTATCATATACCTTTTTACCCTTGGCCAGAGCAATTTTCATTTTGGCCCAGCCACGCTCATTTATGAATAATCTCGTAGGAATAATTGTCAGGCCTTTTTCCTTAATCTTGCGCCTCAATTTTCTTAATTCTTTCTTGGTTAAAAGCAACTTCCGTTCACGTTTCATCTCATGATTAAACCTGTTGCCAAAACCATATTCAGCTATGTGCATACTTTTAACCCACAATTCTCCACGGTCAAAATAACAATACGCTTCGGCAATACTTGCCTTTCCCTGGCGAATAGACTTTATTTCAGTACCTGTAAGCTGTAAGCCTGCCACGTAGGTTTCAATAAATTCGTATTCGAAAGAAGCCTTTTTATTTCTAATATTAATATCCATGTAATTACCCTACCTTCAGTTTAAAACAGGAATGCAAAGTTAGTAAATTAATACGATGAAGTAAAGGCACATGCATTATTTACAGCACCCAAACACTTCTTTTTTTTCGTATACAACTTTATACAAAATGGACTACCTGTTGGTTTCAGAAAGAAAAATAGCCCGGGAAATATTCTGGCCGTTACGAAAGAAAAATGTTCCGTAATCGTACCTAACCTCAATGTACTCGGTAGCCAGTTTATTTTCTACTAAAATTACCCGCTTTATTTTTTTCCCGGGTAAATCATAATACTCCACAGTTTTACCATTCGGATATTTTCGTGCCAGTTCATTCAAAAACATATCGTTCCGTTCCACTTTCGTAAAACCTGGAAAGTCATTTTCAATTTTTTTCACCTTTTCGGGATATAAAATACGGTCAATTTTTTCCACCTGCACTTGCGGGTACCTTTGATCAGGACTAAGCTCCAATGCCTTGAGATAGGCTAAGCGTGCCGCACTCAATGCTTGACTTTCAAAATAACGGTCAGCCAAATCTACAAACTCCTGATATTTTTGCTGTCTTTCTGCCTGATTATACTTTTTGGCCAGTTGGCTTCTTAAGAAACGAATTTGCTTTAGCGCGTAGGTATCTCCTTTTTGTATTGATAAAGCCTTATTGTAATAATCTATTGCTTCGGCATATTTTAATTCACTGACGAGCTGATCAGCTTTTGCCAGGAACCTGCGATATTGCTGTAGTCTGAGGTAAGTGGGATCAAACATGGGCAATAATTCATTAATCCTTGCAATCTGATACTTTGCATATGAGCTGCCTGCTACAATATCGAGGGCCAGGTTATAATGAAACCTTGCTTGTCTGAATCGATGCTGCATAAATAACGAATCTGCATAACGAAGCATTCTTACGTACCGGTCATATCCGTCCAAACTATTTTTTAAATCCTTATCTATTTTGAGCATCTGTATAGTCGGATAATCATTTGAACGGTCAAGTATTGCAGCCCGTCTATAGGCGTTTAAAGCTTCAATTTTGTCTCCTTTTTTTAATAAACTATCGGCTTTTATAACCGATTTTTCGAAGGCCTCACTTCTTACTGAATTATAATTTTCAAGCAATTTTTTGATGCGTTGATGCATCTTTATTGTGTATTCGTGGTCATGCTCAAACTCGCCAAAATTAAACTGGTAACTAATTTTACCTACCGGTTCCTTTTGAAGAAAAGTAAAATCAAGGCCTTCTATATTTGGGAAAAGTTCAACCGTAAACTCAAACAACCAGATACCTAATTCATTCTCCCTAACATCCGTATTGAAATGAATAATTTTAGTAACGTAAAACTCATGTGTAAATTTAATCTCATAATTTCGGTTGAGTTCCAATATAAAACTAAAGTCTCCGGTAATATCAGTATTCTCAACCTTAAGGAGGGTATTATTGGCATAAATTTCCACATTGGTATTGGGCAATGGTCTCAACCCATCCTTAACACTGCCCTTAACTTCTACATATCCGAGCATCTCCTGAGAGAAGGCAGGACGCAAAGCAAAGCAAATTATAATTATAATTAGTAATAATTTATTCATGCGATAAGATTGTTAATACAATCATCAAATCTTGTGCTAAACAATAAAATTAATAAATTCACTACCCAATTGACCAAATCAACATAAAAATTATCAATATTCAGACACATCCATCCGAAACTTTTTTAAAAAGAGAATCAACAACAATTACTTTTGTTTATTTATGCGATATCTTTTTTAAAACTCCAGAAAAAAAGTAGTTTATAATGTCAAAACAGTGTTCCCTGCCTGCCAAAATCAAAAGACTTCGGAACAGTCCCATATCTTTTTAGGTTTTTTGTTATTTGTTAACGAAAAATATGGGTTC